>JBEGJG010000021.1:0-35482 GCA_041184705.1 Candidatus Eiseniibacteriota bacterium | reverse complement strand
ATCGGCGGGGGTTCGGACGGTTGACCGTGTTTTGCCGGGTGGGCTACGGTCGCCTCGAATGCACACGGCGCCCCTGAGGCCGTCCACCCTCAACCGCCGCAAGCCCTTAGCTTGTGCGGCGAAGATTGTTGAAGCCCTCCGCAGCGCCCCTTCGAGGGGCCCAGGAGCCGATCCCGGGACGACGGAACAACGACTTAGCGTCCTCCCCGGTCCGACGTCGGGCGTCTCAACAATCTTCGCCTCACAATGAGAGAGGAGCCTCCCATGCGTCCCGGCAATCCCGAGGCGCTGTCCCAGCCCTACGACCCCAGCCGCATCGAACCCACCCGTTACACCTGGTGGGAGCAGCAGGGCGTCTTCCAGCCGCGCGCCGACCTCGCCGCCCAGCCCAAGGGCACCGGCGCCAAGGCGCCGTTCGTGATCGCCATCCCGCCGCCCAACGTGACGGGGTCGCTCACCATGGGACACGTGCTGGGCGAGTCCATCCGCGACACCATCGTGCGCTGGCAGCGCATGGAGGGGCGCGAGACCCTGTACATCCCGGGCATGGACCACGCGGGCATCGCCACGCAGAACGTGGTCGAGAAGAAGCTGCGCGCCGAGAAGAAGTCGCGCCACGATCTCGGTCGCGACAGGTTCCTCGAGTCGGTGTGGGCGTGGAAGGAGCAGTACGGCGGGCTCATCTTCCAGCAGGAGCGCCGTCTGGGCACCACGCCCGACTGGTCGCGCGAGCGCTTCACGCTCGACGAGGGCTACTCGCGCGCGGTGCTCACCGTGTTCAAGAAGCTCTACGACGAGGGCCTCGTCTACCGTGGCCGCTACATCGTCAACTGGTGCCCGCGCTGCCGCACGGCCCTGTCCGACGAGGAAGTGGACATGGTCGAGAAGGACGGCCACCTCTGGCACCTGCGCTACCCGCTCGCCGACGGTAGCGGTTCGCTCGTCGTCGCCACGACGCGCCCCGAGACCATGCTGGGCGACACCGCCGTCGCGGTGAACCCCAAGGACCCGCGCTACACCAAGCTCGTGGGTCGCAAGGTCGTGCTGCCGCTCGTGCGTCGCGAGATCCCCATCGTCGCCGACGACATGGTGGACGCGAAGTTCGGCACCGGCTGCGTCAAGGTCACGCCCGCGCACGACCCGAACGACTTCCAGACCGGTCGTCGTCACAACCTGCCCGAGATCGTCGTCATGGACGAGGACGGGAGGATGAACGACGCGGCGGGCGACTTCCGCGGACTCGACCGCTTCGAGGCGCGCCAGCGCATCGTGGCCGCGCTGCAGGACGCGGGCTACCTCGAGCGCATCGACGACCACCACAACAGCGTCGGGCACTGCTCGCGCTGCAACACGGTCATCGAGCCGTACCTGAGCTGGCAGTGGTTCGTACGGATGGCGCCCCTGGCGGCGCCCGCGCTGGAGGCCGCCAAGAAGGGCCACGTCAAGATGTACCCGGCGCGGTGGAAGAAGGTGTACCTCCACTGGCTCGAGAACATCCGCGACTGGTGCATCTCGCGGCAGCTGTGGTGGGGGCATCGCATCCCGGTCTGGTACCGCGGCGACGAGATGGTCGTGTCGCTCGAGCAGCCGGAAGGCGAGGGCTGGCGCCAGGACGAGGACGTGCTCGACACGTGGTTCAGCTCGTGGCTGTGGCCGTTCGCCACGCTCGGCTGGCCCGACGAGACCGAGGACCTCAAGCGCTACTACCCGAACAGCCTCATGGTCACGGGCAGCGACATCATCTTCTTCTGGGTCGCGCGCATGATCATGGCCGGTTACCACTTCATGGGCGAGGCGCCGTTCGCGCACGTGTACTTCACGAGCATCGTGCGCGACGCGCAGGGCCGCAAGATGAGCAAGTCGTTGGGCAACTCGCCCGACCCGCTCGCCATGATGGAGAGGTACGGCGCCGACAGCGTGCGCTTCTGCATGGTCCAGACGCCGACGGGGCAGGACCTCAAGTTCGACGAGAAGGCGCTCGAGACGGGCAAGTTCTTCGCGAACAAGCTGTGGAACGCCACCAAGCTCGTCACGATGCGTCTGGGCGGCGAGGACATGGGCCCGGTCAAGGAGTCGCAGCTGCGGCTCACGCTGGCCGACCGCTGGATCCTGTCGCGCTTCCAGAACGCGGCCAAGGACGTCACGCGCAACCTCAAGACCTACCGCTTCGCCGAAGCCGCGCAGGCCGTGTACCACTTCGCGTGGAACGAGTACTGCGACTGGTACCTCGAGATGGCCAAGCCGCGCTGGGCGCTGGCCGATCTGGGCGACGCGATGACGCCCGAGCAGCGCGTGGACCTGCGCACGGCGCGCTGGGTGAGCTGGAAGGTGCTCGACGGCGTGCTGCGCCTGCTGCACCCGTTCATGCCGTTCGTCTCCGAGGAGCTGTGGCAGGCCATCCCGCACGACGGCGAGACGCTGGCGCACGCGGCGTGGCCCAAGTCCAAGAAGGCGTGGAACGACCCGCAGGCCGAGCGCGAGGTGGCGTTCCTGCAGGCGGTCGTGACCGCGGTGCGCAACCTGCGCGTCGAGTCCAAGATCGCGCCGGGCAAGCTCGTGCCGGTCGTCATCCGTGGTGACGCGGCGCAGCTGGAGCTCATCGAGAAGCTCGAGTCGCAGCTCAAGCCGCTCGCGCGCATCGAGACGCTCACGCTGGCGCGGGACGGCTCACGTCCGGGCGTGGCCGCTTCCGCGGTCGTCGAGGGCGCCGAGGTGTTCCTGCCGCTCGAGGGCCTGATCGACGTGGACGAGGAGCGGGCGCGACTCGCGCGCGAGGCGGAGAAGCTGCTCACCGACCTCGAGGGCGTGAAGCGCAAGCTGCGCAACCAGGACTTCCTCGCCAAGGCCAAGCCGGAGATCGTGGCCAAGGAGAACGAGCGACTGGCGCAGCTCGAGGAGACGCTCGAGAAGCTGCGTCGCGCCGAGCAGAGCCTGAGCTCGTTCCGCGGCTGAACGGCCCCACGTCCATGATCGCTCCGCGCGCACTCCCGCCCGACGTCCTGGCGGGGGTGCGTGCGCGTTTCCCGGCGCTCGCCACCGAGTGGGCGCTGTTCGACAACGCCGGCGGCAGCGTGCCCGTGGCCGGCGTGATCGAGCGCGTGCACGATCACATGAGCCGCCTCGGAGTGCAGTTGGGCGCGAGCCACGCGCTCTCGGTCGAGGCCACCGCGCGCGTCGTCGCGGGGCATCGCGCGGCCGAGGCGCTGCTCAACGCCGAGCCCGGCGAGGTGATCCTCGGCAGCTCCACGACCGCCAACCTGCGCACCATGGCGCACGCGTTCGGCGCCACGCTGTCGCGTGGCGACGCGATCGTGGTGACCGACCTCGACCACGAGTCCAACATCGGCGCGTGGCGCACCCTCGAGTCGCGCGGTGTCGAGGTGCGCGAGTGGCGGCTGCGCCCCGACACGCAGGCGCTGCACGTGGACGATCTGGAACCGTTGCTCGATGCGCGCACGCGACTGGTGGCGTTCACGCACTGCGCCAACGTGGTCGGCACGATCCACGACGCGCGCGCGATCGTCGAGCGCGTGCACGCCGCGGGCGCGCTCGCCTGCGTGGACGGCGTGGCGTACGCGCCGCACCGCGCGGTGGACGTCCAGGCGCTCGGCGCCGACCTGTACGCGGTCTCGCTCTACAAGGTGTTCGGGCCGCATCTGGGCATGCTCTACGGGCGGCGCGAGCTGCTCGAGCGCGTGCAGGGGCAGAACCACTTCTTCAAGGGCGCGCACGAGATCCCCGACAAGCTCGAGCCCGGCGGCGTGCCGCACGAGCTGGCGAGCGCGCTGCCCGGGATCGTCGAGCACCTGCTCGAACTCGACGCGGCCACGGGCGGCGGCACGGGGGAGACGCGCACGCGGCTCGCGCGCGCGTTCGACGCGATCGCCGCGCACGAGGCCGCGCTGCTCGAGCCGCTGCTCGCGTTCCTGCGCGCGCGCCGCGGCGTGACGTTGCTGGGCGAGCCGTCGGCCGATGTGTCCAGACGCGTCGCCACGGTCGCGTTCACCGTGGCCGGGCGGCACGCGAGCACGGTGGCCGAGGCGCTCGACGCGCACCGGCTCGCCACGCGCTGGGGTCATTTCTACGCGCACCGCGCCATGACCGCGCTGGGTCTGCACGAGCAGGGCGGGGTGGTGCGCGTGAGCCTGGCGCACTACAACACGCCCGCCGAGATCGAGCGGCTCCTCACCGCGCTCGACGACGTGCTCCCGCGCTGAGGCGCGCTACCCGCTCGCGACCACCTCGTGCGCGTCGGGCCGACGGCCGCGCGGCGCCACGCCGACCTCGGTGAGACAGCGCTCGATGCGCTGCAGCGTGCCCGCGATGTCCTCGTCGAGCCCGATCGAGAACCGCACCAGCCCGGGCGAGAGCCCCATGGCCTCGCGCTCCTCGGCCGGGATCTCCGACGACGTGCTGCCGCCGGGCGCGCTGAACAACGTGCGGAAGTAGCCCAGACTCACCGCGAGGTAGCCCACCTTCTCGCGTTGCATCGCCACCATGAGGCGCTGGGCGCGGTCGGCCGTGCCCGCGTCGAGCGTCATCATGCCGCCCCAGCCGTAGCCGGGGTTGAGCAGGCGTCCCAGCAGCGCGTGGCGCGGATGCGTCTCGAGTCCGGGGTAGTGCACGCGGTGCCCGCGCGCCTCGAGGTGGCGCGCCAGGAACAGCGCGTTGGCGCCGTGCTGCCGCATGCGGATGTGCAGGCTGTGCAGGTTCTTCAGGATGCTGGCCGCGCGCGTGGCGTCGAGCACCGGACCCAGCAGCATGCACGGACCGTCGTGCAGGTCGTTGAGCCGATCCACGAACGCGCGCCGACCCACGACCACGCCGGCCATGCCGTCGCTGGTGCCGTTCACGTACTTGGTGAGGCTGTGCACGACCACGTCGGCCCCGTGTCGCAGCGGCGACAGCATCATGGGCGTGAACGTGTTGTCCACGACCAGCATGGCGCCGTGCTCGCGTGCGATCGCCGACAGCATGGGCAGGTCGCTCACCTCGAGCAGCGGGTTGCTGAGGCTCTCGCAGAACAGCACGCGCGTGCGCGGCCCCATGGCGGCGCGCACCGCACCCGGGTCGCCCAGGTCCACGAACCGCGTGGTGACGCCGAAGCGCGGCAGCAGGTTGTGCAGCAGCGCCCACGTGCCGCCGTACAGCGCGCGGCCGGCCACGATCTCGGAGCCCGCGCCCGTGAGTGCCAGCAACGTGGTGGCGATCGCCGCCATGCCCGACGCCATCACCTGACCGGCCTCGGCGTCCTCCATGCGCGCGAGCGCGTCGGCGAGGTGCTGGTCGGTGGGGTTGACGTGGCGCGAGTACAGGAAGCAGCCCTCGATGGGGTGGCGGAACGCCTCCTCCATGCGCGCCGGGTCGAGGAACGTGTAGGTGGACGAGTCCGTGATGCTCGGGTTCACGTCGCCGTGCTCGCCGAAGACGAGCAGGTCCTGGATTCGGGCGGCGGGATCGAAGTGCATGGCGGGTCCTCCGGCGGCCGCGTGCGAGGGCGCGGCGACGGCACCGAGTGGACGCCCGCGGCGCGGGCCCGGGCAAGGTCACCTTCGGGACCACGGCTCGCGCCCGTCCGCCCCCGGGAATAGACTGCCGCGGCGCGGCGTATCCCCCGCGCACCCTTTCCCACGGAGGCCGTCCCATGAACCGCCGCACCCCGACGCTCGCCGTTCTCGCCACCGCCCTCGTCGCGTTCCCGGCCCTGGCCGGGCCCGCGCTCACGCTGTACACCTCGGACCTCGGGCTCGTGAAGGAGACCCGGCGCGTGGAGATGCGCGGTGGGCGCGACACGCTGCGACTCGAGGGCGTCTCGAACCGACTCGACGCGTCGTCGCTGCGGATCGAGCCGGGCTCGGGTCGGCTGGCGCGGCTGGCGTACCGCTGGGACGTGGCGACCGGCGACGGCCTGCTGGAGCGTTCGGTGGGGCAGCGCGTGCGGCTGGTGAGCGGCACCGATCGCGTCACCGAGGGCGCGTTGCTGTCGGCCGACGGCGCGTGGCTGGTGGTGCGCACCGACGACGGCGCGCTCGTGACGTTGGCGCGCTCCTCGACGCACGAGGTGCGTCTGGCGCGCCCCGAGTCGGGCTTGTCGCTGCGCCCCGCGATCGAGGCCGTGGTGGACGGTGCACGCAAGGGGGCGGGGGACGTGCGCCTGCAGTACCTCACCGGCGGGTTGTCGTGGTCGGCCGAGCACACGCTGGTGCGCACGGGCGAGACCACCGCGCAGTGGTCGGCCGTGGTGCGCGTGGAGAACACCACCGGGCGCGCCTACGAGGACGCGACCGTCAAGCTGATCGCGGGCGACGTGGCGCGCGAGGAGTCCGCTCCCGTCATGCCCAAGGCCATGATGATGCGCGTCTCGGCCATGGCCGCCGACGCCGTGGGTGGCGAGCCCGAGCAGCAGTCGTTCTCGGACTACCATCTCTACACGCTGCCGGGCAGCGTGACGCTGCGCGACCGCGAGAGCCAGACGCTGCCGCTCATCGAGCCGCGCACGGTCACCGTGACGCCGCGCTACCTCTACCGTGGTGGGGATCCGAGCGGCGTGCGGTCGCAGCTGGAGCTGGTGAACTCGGCCAAGGCCGGGCTCGCCGTGCCGGTGCCGGCGGGCCGCGTGCGCTGCTACGCGCCCGACGCCGACCGCGACCTGCAGCTCACCGGCGAGACGCGCGTGAAGCACACCGCCGTGGACGAGCGCATGACGCTCGACCTCGGCTACGCGTTCGACCTGGCCGCCGAGCGCAAGTCGGTGTCGGATCGCCGCGTGAGCGACCGCGAGCGCGAGTACGGGGTGGAGTTCAAGCTGCGCAACCGCAAGACGGTGGACGCCACGATCGTCATCGAGGAGCCCGCCGGGGGCGACATCGAGGTGCTCAAGTCCTCGCACCCGGTGACGCGCGACGAGGCCAACGTGCTGCGGTTCACCCTCGTCGTGCCCGCCGGGCGCGAGGTGGTGGTGAGCTACACGGCACGCCAGCGCTGGTAGGTCCACGCGCGCACCGTCGAGTCCGTACCGCCGCCCGCCGTCCCGCCCCGTGCCCGACGGCGGGCGGTTCGGTCTAGCGGGGGAGGGATCCGCCCGCCCGCGCCCGCGGGGTGGCGTGGTAGTTTCGGGTCCCATGTCCTTCCACCTGCACACCCCGTACCCGCCCGCGGGCGACCAGCCGCAGGCCATCGCCGAACTCGTCGCGGGCCTGCGCTCGGGCGAGCGGCACCAGACGCTGCTCGGCGTCACGGGCTCGGGCAAGACGTTCACGATCGCCAACGTCATCGCGCAGTGGGGGCGCCCCGCGCTCATCCTGTCGCACAACAAGACGCTGGCCGCCCAGCTCTACGGGGAGTTCAAGGAGTTCTTCCCCGAGGACGGCGTCGGGTACTTCATCAGCTACTACGACTACTACCAGCCCGAGGCCTACGTCCCCTCGACGAACACGTACATCGCCAAGGACGCCAGCATCAACGACGACATCGACCGGCTGCGCCTGCAGGCCACCTCGATGCTGCTGGAGCGCGAGAACGTGGTGATCGTGGCGAGCGTGTCGTGCCTGTACGGCCTCGGTCGGCCCGAGGACTGGCGCGGCATGCGCATCGACGTGCGCACGGGCAACCCCATCCGCCGTCGTGAGCTGCTCGACAAGCTGGTGGCGATCCAGTACCAGCGCAACGACCTCGACCTGTCGCGCGGCCAGTTCCGCGTGAGAGGCGACGTGGTGGAGATCCGTCCGGCGTACGAGGACTTCCACGTGCGCATCGAGCTCGAGGACGACGTCGTCTCGCGCCTGTCGTCGGTGGACCCGGTGACGGGCAAGGCCACGCGCTCGCTCGACCGTCTCGCGCTGTACCCGGCGAAGCATTTCGTGACGCCCGAGGACCGCGTGCGACTGGCCATCTCGAGCATCCGCCAGGAGCTGCGCGAGCGGCTGGCGGTGCTGCGCACCGAGGGCAAGCTGCTCGAGGCGCAGCGCCTGCAGCAGCGCACCGAGTACGACCTCGAGTTGCTCTCGGCGCACGGCACGTGCCCCGGCGTGGAGAACTACTCGCGCCACCTCTCGGGCCGCGAGCCCGGCGAGCGCCCGGGTTGCCTGCTGGACTACTTCCCGCGCAAGGAGGACGGCACCGCCGACTTCCTCACCATCGTGGACGAGTCGCACGTGACGGTGTCGCAGGTGGGCGGCATGTACGAGGCCGACCGCTCGCGCAAGCAGACGCTGGTGGACTTCGGGTTCCGGTTGCCGAGCGCGATGGACAACCGACCGCTGCGCCTGCCCGAGTTCGAGACGCAGATCGGTCCCATCCTGTACGTGTCGGCCACGCCGGGTGAGTACGAGATGCAGCGCTGCCACGGCGTGGTGGTGGAGCAGATCATCCGCCCGACCGGTCTGGTGGACCCCGAGGTGGTGGTGAAGCCGGTGGACGGTCAGGTGGACGACCTGCTGGCCGAGATCCGCGTGCGCGTGGACCGTCGCGAGCGCGTGCTGGTGACGACGCTGACGAAGCGCATGGCCGAGGACCTGACCGACTACATGACCGAGGCCGGGGTGCGCGTGCGCTACCTGCACGCCGACATCGACGCGCTGGAGCGTGTGGAGATCCTGCGCGGGCTGCGTCTGGCCGACTTCGACGTGCTGGTGGGGATCAACCTGCTGCGCGAGGGGCTGGACCTGCCCGAGGTGTCGCTGGTGGCGATCCTGGACGCCGACAAGGAGGGGTTCCTGCGGTCGGAGCGCAGCCTCATCCAGACGGCGGGGCGCGCGGCACGCAACGCGGGCGGGCGCGTGATCCTGTACGCCGACCGCATGACGGACTCGATGGCGCGGGCCATCGGCGAGATGAACCGCCGACGCGAGAAGCAGCGCGCCTACAACACCGAGCACGGCATCACGCCGCGCACCATCCTCAAGTCGGTCGAGGAGATCATGCGTTCCACCGCCGTGGCCGACGCCATCGGCGGGTCCGACCTGATGAAGAGGAAGGACGCGGTGGTCCTGGGCGACGACGTCGACCAACTGCTCGCGCAACTCGAGGGCGAGATGCTGGAAGCCGCGCGAGCGCTGGAGTTCGAGCGCGCCGCGAGCCTGCGCGCTGGAGTTCGAGCGCGCCGCGAGCCTGCGCGACCGCATCGACGAGGTGCGCGCCGCCATCGCCCAGGCCCACGGCGACACCCCGAGCCCGCCCTCGGCTCCCCGGGATAACCGAGTCTCACCGGGACGAGAGCCTCGCAAGGTCAAGCGGAGGTTTGGAAAGGGTGGGGGCGCATAGCATCAGGCGTGGGTTGGCTCTTAGCCCCACACTTCTGAGAGGCGTGTTTCGTAAGAAGATAGCGCCATCGGTCTATGGGCCTGTCATGAAGATCAGTGAATGACATGCGGAGATAGATTTGTGTCGTCTTGCGACTGAGCGGCACTCGTCATCATGAAGATACGCTTGCGTCTGTGCGCCTCACTCGTCAAACTTCATATAGTCACCTGTAACCTTAAACCTTCCCGAGGCCAAGTCTAATGCCAAGCATGTTTCTGCAGTTAGCTCACAAGGTGCTTAAGGAAGAAAAGCGCCCTTTGTCTGCTCCCGAAATCTGGGGAATGGCCCAAGCTAAGGGCTATGAAAAAGACCTTGCGACCAAGGGCAAGACGCCGTGGGCCACCCTTGGTGCGATGCTGTATGTGGATGTTCGTGATAATCCCATGTCCGACTTTGTATCAACAGGGAAAGCCCCAAAGAGGTTTGTGTTGCGTGAGCTTCTTGATCAAGACAAAGGGATTCTGGACATTCAGTCGCCAGCGACTGAAAAAGTAGCTGGTTATCTCGAAAAAGACATTCATCCGTTTCTTGTCTACTTTGGATTCTACTACCTTAGGGCACACCTAAAGACGATTCGACATCACAAGTCTGAGAAGAAGCGATTTGGTGAGTGGGTGCACCCGGATCTTGTGGGATGCTATTTCCCGTTTGATGATTGGGAAGACGAAGTTGTTGAGGTCAGTTCAGTGATGGGCAATCCCGCCATCAAGCTCTACTCCTTTGAGCTAAAGCGTGAGTTGTCGATTGGCAATCTGCGAGAGGCCTTCTTTCAGGCCGTATCCAATTCTTCATGGGCTAATGAAGGATATCTTGCGGCCGTTGACATTGACGTGGATGAAGAATTCAGGGGCGAACTCAATCGCCTGTCGGCGTCGTTTGGCATCGGGGTCATTCGCATTGACATAGGCGACCCTGATTCCAGCGAGATCGTTTATCCGGCTAAGGCAAGAGAGGTTGTTGACTGGGAGGCCGTAAATAAGTTGGCAAGTGTAAACCCTGATTTTTGTGCATTTCTTCGGCGCATTAGGATGGATATGAAAAGTCGTGAAGTGCGGCGAGAGATGTACGACGGATTGATTGATAGGGAGCTGCTGGTTGAATCGCTTCGCAAGCGCTAGGTGCTTCGTATTCGCGAGGCAGTGCGGTTGATTGGCTGTAATTGCGCGTGGATGCGGCCTAAGTTAAGTTGCTTGCCGCGTGTCTGGCATGCTGATGAATTGCCGCAGGTGCGTGCCCCTAGCTGTTGTTGAGCTTGCAGGCTGTTGTGCTCGCGAAGAGAGGTGGCGCTAGTCATGCTCGCCCGCACCCCAGAGCCCCCTTATTACGCCGTCGTCTTCACCTCGCTTCGCACGGATGGGGATCAGGGCTACGCGCGCATGGCCGAGCGCATGATGGAACTGGCGGCGGAGCAGCCGGGGTTCCTCGGGGTCGAGAGCGCGCGCGGGGCCGACGGGCTCGGGATCACGGTCTCGTACTGGACGAGCGAGGACGCCATCGCCGCGTGGCGATCGCACGCCGAGCACCGCGTCGCGCAGGAGACCGGGCGCAGCACGTGGTACGCGGACTACCGCCTGCGCATCGCGCGCGTCGAACGCGCGTACGGCAAGCCCTCCGCCTAGTCCCGCGCCATCCCGGGTCGTGAGCGGGTATGGCTGTCGCGGGGCGTGGCCCCGGCCACGGTGCGCACGGTCGGCGGGTGTCCTCCAAGGCGGGGGCCGGTCCCCCCGAATGCGTGCAGCGCGGTCGGTTTGCGCTTCCGCGGGGACCACACAGCGGGGGCGGGGAGTTCAGGTGCGCGGACCCGCGGCGGGGGCTATGCTGGCGCATTCCTGAGGGCCCCGCGTGGGTCGGGGCCGGTCGGCCGTCATCCGGGGGACCGCACACCGTGCACGAGAGTTTCCTGCCGCTGGTGAAGTTCGCGCTCTCCGAGGACGTGGGCACGGGCGACGTCACCACGCTCAACGCGGTGCCCGCCAACGTCGGGGCGCGCGCCACCCTCCTCGCCAAGGCGCCCGGCGTCGTCTCGGGTCTCGACATCGCGGGCATGACGTTCCGCGAGGTGGATCCCGAGGTGCGCTTCAAGAAGCTCGCCAAGGACGGTGCGCGCGTCGAGGCGGGCACGCCGCTCGCCACCGTGTCGGGCTCGGCCGCCAGTCTCATGATCGCCGAGCGCACCGCGCTCAACTTCATGATGCGCTTGTGCGGCGTGGCCACCATGACCCGACGTTACGTGGACGCCATCGAGGGCACCGGGGCGCGCATCCTCGACACGCGCAAGACCACGCCGGGGCTGCGCATCCTCGAGAAGTACGCCGTCCTGTGCGGCGGGGGCATGAACCACCGCCTCGCGCTCTGGGACATGTACCTCGTGAAGGACAACCACATCCGTGCGGCGCGCGGTCTCACCAACGCCATCGACCGCATCCAGCGCACACGCAGCGGCGACCTGCTGCTCGAGGTCGAGGTCGAGACGCTCGACCAGTTGCACGAGGCGCTGCGCCCCGAGGTGGACCGCATCCTCATCGACAACCAGACGCCCGACACCGTGCGCGCGTGGGTCGCCGAGGTGGACCGCTGGCACGCGCAGCACCCGCCCGACCACCCGCGCGCGCGCGCCGATGCGCGGCGCTGGCCCGAGGTCGAGGTCTCGGGGGGCATCCACCTCGACACCGTTCGCGCCTACGCCGAGACCGGGGCCGACTACCTGTCGGTGGGCGCCATCACGCACTCCGCACCGGCGCTCGACCTGAGCCTGGAGATCGAGGAAGTTGGCTGACGCCTTCGACCGCCCGCGCTTCGAGTCCCGGCTCGCCACCCGGCGGCTCGCGCGCGCGCTCGTCGTGCGCGAGCGCACCGGCTCCACCAACGACGACGTCTGGGAGGCGCTCGGCGTGCTGGGCGACGGGGCCGCGGTGCTCGCGCTCGAGCAGACCGCCGGCCGCGGTCGCGCCGGTCGGTCGTGGAACCAGGTGCCCGGGCGCGGTCTCGCGTACTCGTTCGCGCTGCACCTCGGCTGCGACCGTCGCGCGCTGGGGCTCGTGCCGCTCGCGGCCGGGCTCGCGGTGCTGCAGGCCGTGCACGCGCTGGGGGCGACCTCGGCTCGACTCAAGTGGCCCAACGACGTGCTCGTGACAGGAGCGAAGCTCGCGGGGGTGCTGTGCGAGGCGCGGCGCGTGCCGGGGGGCGGCGACGCGGTCGCGATCGGCATCGGGCTCAACGTCGCGCACACCGCCGACGATCTGCCGCCCGAACTGCGCGCCACCGCCACCTCGCTCGCCCTGCAGGGTTCGGCCGCCACGCTCGCCGACGCGGCGGCCGAGGTCGCCAACCGGTTCGAGCCCCTGTGGGACGCCCTGCAGGAGGGGGACCGCACCCGCGTACTGGCCGAATGGACCCGTTGGGGGGCACACTGGGGTGAATGGGTCACGGTCCGGACCCCGGCAGGTCCGGTCTCGGGCACGGCCCTGCGCCTCGACGACGAGGGCGGACTCGTGCTACGCACCGCCGAAGGCCCCGAACGCATCGTGCTCGCAGGCGACCTGTCGCCGTCCACGGAAGGATCCGACGCCGCATGAACAATCCCCACCTGCCGATCGAGGAGCAGGAGCAGGAACCGCGTCCCGACGACGCCGGGTCCTACGACGCCGAGGTCGAGTCCGAGGCCGCCGAAGGCGGCGGCGCGATGCCGTTCCTGCAGCACCTCGAGGACCTGCGCAAGGCGCTGTGGAAGTCCTCGCTCGCCATCGCCATCGGCATGCTCGGCGGCTGGACGCTCGCCCCGCTCGTGCTCGAGGACCTGGTGATGCGCACGGTCAAGGAGGCCGTGGTGCTGTCGCCGTTCGAGGCGTTCAACGAGCGCTTCAAGCTGTCGTTCATCCTGGGGCTGTCGATCGCGCTGCCGGTGGTGTTCTGGCAGGTCTGGAGCTTCGTCGTGCCGGGGCTGCTCAAGCGCGAGCGCACCTGGGTGCCCATGCTGGTGCTCAGCTCCATGGCGCTGTTCGGCGCGGGGGCGTGGGTGGCGTACGCCTACCTCGTGCCGCTCATCCTGCACATGCTCGAGTCGTTCCTCGTGGCCGGCGTGGTCTCGCAGATCCGACTCACGTTCCTGCTCGAGTTCACCTACAACCTCGCGCTCGCGTGCGGCATCCTCATGCAGATGCCCATCGTGGCCATGCTGCTCACCGGGATCGGGCTCGTGCAGCCCATGTTCCTGCTGCGGCAGTGGCGCATGGCGCTGGTGTTCATCTTCATCGTCACGGCGCTCATCACCCCCGGCGACCTCGTGAGCGCGCAGGTCGTGATGGGCGTTCCCATGGTGCTGCTCTACTTCATCAGCGTCGGGCTGTCGTTCCTCGTGGCGCGGCGCCGCGAGCGGTCCGACCGCATGGAGGGCGACTCGTGAGTGCGGCCCGTCGTCGTCCGGCCCCGTCCAGCGGGCCGCTCGTCACCGTGGATGTGGGCAACACCGAGACCTCGGTCGGCCGCTTCGTCGGCGGCGTGCTCGAGGAGTCGTGGCGCGTCACGAGCGGACGCAGCACCACCGACGAGATCCGCCTGCGGCTCGAGCAGATGCTGCGCACCGGCGCGGCCGGCTGCCCCAGCGTGCTGTGCTCGGTCGTGCCGTCGCAGACGCGCGCGTGGACCGAGGCGCTGCACGCGCTCACCGGGCGCGACCCGGTCGAGGTGAAGGCCACGACCTCGCCGATCGCGCTGCAGGTCACCGAGCCCGACTCGGTCGGCCCCGACCGCATCGCCAACGCGCTCGCCGGCAAGGTGCTGCACGGCTCGCCGTGCATCGTGATCGACCTCGGCACCGCCACCACGTTCGACTGCGTCTCGCGCCGGGGTGCGTTCGTGGGCGGGGCGATCTCGCCCGGCCTCGTCACCGCGTCCGACGAGCTCGTGCGTCGCGCCGCGCGACTGTCCAACGTCGAACTGCGTCGGCCCGAACGCGCCGTGGCGCGCACCACCGCCGAGAACCTGCGCGTGGGCGTGTTGTGGGGCTACGCGGGCCTCGTGGACGCGCTCGTGCGCCGCATGCGCTCCGAACTCGGCGGCCGCGCCAAGGTGGTGGCCACCGGTGGGCTCGCGCGTCTCATCGCGCCCGAGTGCGAGACCGTGGACCTGGTGGACGACGGTCTCACGCTGAAGGGCCTGCACCTCTACTGGGAGGCCATGCGATGACTCCGCGCATCGTCCTGCTCGTGATCGCCCTGCTCGTCGTGGTGCCCTGCGCCTCGCAGGCCGCACCCGCGTCGGGCAGGACGCCTGCGGCCGCCCGCGCGCGCGTGTCCGCCCGCGACTCGCTCGCCATGCGACTCAAGGTGCGCACGCTGGCCGACCCGCGCTGGGAGGGACGTGGACTCGGGACCGCCGGTATCGACTCGGCGTCCCATTGGATCGCGGGCCGGCTCGCCGCGGCGGGCTTCGCCCCGGCGGGCGACGACGGCGGTTGGTTCCAGTCGTTCGAGGTCACCACCGGCGTGGTCGCCGAGGCGCCGTGCGTGCTTCAGGTGGGAGAGCGCCGGTTCGAACTGGGCGATGCGCTGCAGCCGCTCGGGTTCTCCAACAACGGCACCGCGCGCACGCGCGTGGTGTTCGCGGGCTACGGCATCACCGCGCCCGGCTACCAGTGGGATGACTACGCCGGGCTCGACGTGCGCGACGCGCTCGTGCTGGTGCTCACGCACGAGCCGGGCGAGATGGACAGCACCAGCCGGTTCGACGGCGATCTCAACACGCCGTTCGCCGACCTGCGCACCAAGGCCATCAACGCGCGCGAGCACGGTGCGCTGGGTCTGCTCGTCGTGAACGGACCTCGCTACCACGCCGGCGAGCCCGTGCGCGCCCCGTCCCGCGACGGCGAGGGCTACATGAGCAGTGGGCTGCTCGCGGCCTGGATCTCGCAGGAGGCCGCCGACGCGCTGCTCGCCCCGATGGGCACCGACCTCGCGCGCGCGCAGGCCGCGCTCGACTCGCTCATGCAGCCGCGGTCGTTCGCGCTCACCGACAGCGTGTCGCTCACCGTGAACGTGCGTCGCACGCGTGCCCGCACGAGCAACGTGGTCGGCCTGCTGCGCGGCGCCGACACCACGCGCACGCACGTCATCGGGGCGCACTACGACCACCTCGGCATGGGTGGCTCGTCGTCGCTCGCACCCGACTCGCGTGCCCCGCACGTGGGCGGCGACGACAACGCCTCGGGCGTCTCGGCGTTGCTGACGGTCGCCGAGCGCATGGGCGAGCGCGCCCGTCGCGGTCGCGGACCGCGCCACGACCTCGTCGCGGTGGCGTTCAGCGCCGAGGAGATCGGGCTCGTGGGCTCGGCGCGCTTCACCGAGACCCCGCCGCGACCGCTCGCCACCGTGGCCGCCATGGTGAACCTCGACATGGTGGGCCGTCTGCGCGACGACAAGCTGCAGGTCATGGGGGTGGGCAGCTCGCCCGGTTTCCCCGGGCTGGTCGAGCGCACCAACCGTGCGCTGCCGCTCGCGGGATTCGACCTGCGGTTGAGCGAGGACGGTTACGGGCCGTCGGACCACCAGTCGTTCTACAAGCGCGACATCCCGGTGCTCATGCTGTTCACGGGCGCGCACGCCGACTACCACAAGCCCAGCGACACGTGGGACAAGGTGCACGCCGCCGGCCTGGTGCGCGTGTCGCGCTTCGCCGAGGCCCTGCTCGACTCGCTCGACGCCGGCCCGCGCCCGACGTTCACCAAGGCCAAGGCCGATCCCTCGCCCGGGCGCATCGCGGGCGGCGGCGGCTACGGCGCGTACCTCGGCACCATCCCCGATTACATGCAGACCGAGGGCGGTGTGCTGCTCTCGGGCGTGCGCGACAACAGTCCCGCGCAGAAGGCGGGTCTGCAGTCCGGCGACTCGATCGTCCGGTTCGACGGCGTGCGCGTGGACAACATCTACGACTACACGTTCGCCCTGCGCACCCGGCGCCCCGGGCAGGACGTGCGGATCACCGTGAAGCGGGCGGGGCACGAGCTCGACCTCGTCGCCACGCTCGGTCGGAGGCCCTGATCGTGCGTTCCCGTCCCGTCGTGTCCGTCCTCGCGGTCCTCGCGTTCGTGTGCGCGGCCGCGCCCACCCCGAAGCCGTTCCGCCCCGTGCCGCCCACCGCGGTCGCGGCCGACTCGCTCATCCGTCCCGGCGAGCGGCACTTCGCGAACCTGTGGCAGCTCACGTTCGGCGGTCAGAACGCGGAAGCCTACTGGAGCTCCGACGGGACCAAGCTCATCCTGCAGGTCACCGACGGCGCGTGGCCGTGCGACCAGCAGTACGTGCTCGACCTGCGCACGGGCAAGCGCACGCTCGTGAGCACGGGCCGCGGTCGCACCACCTGCGGCTACTTCTACGATCGCGATCGGCGCGTCGTGTACGCCTCGACGCACGCCGAGGTGGACACCTGCCCGCCCGCGCCCGACATGAGCCAGGGTTACGCGTGGGCGCTGTACCCGTCGTTCGAGCTGTGGACCGCGAACGCCGACGGCAGCGACGCGCGGCGCCTCACGAACCACCCCGGCTACGATGCCGAGGCCACGATGAGCCCCGACGGCGCCTGGATGGTGTTCACGCGCAAGCACGACGGCGACGTGGACCTGTACAAGATGCGTCCCGACGGTCGCGACCTGGTGCGGCTCACGGACCAGCCCGGCTACGACGGCGGCGCGTTCTTCTCGCACGACGGCAAGCGCATCGTGTGGCGCACGCACCGCACCGACGACTCCACGGCCAACGCCACGTTCCGCCGGTTGCTGGCGCTCGACCTGGTGAAGCCGTCGCGCATGGACCTGTGGGTGATGAACGCCGACGGCAGCGGTCAGCGCCGCATCACCGACAAGCCCGGGGCGTCGTTCGCGCCGTACTTCACGCCCGACGACAAGGCGATCCTGTACTCGAGCAACTGGCACAACCCGCGGGGGCGCGACTTCGACCTGTGGATGGTGCCGGTCGAGGGCGGCGAGCCGCAGCCGGTCACGCGCGACCCCGACTTCGACGGGTTCCCCATGTTCAGCCCCGACGGTCGCTGGTTGGTGTTCTGCTCCAACCGCGGCGGCAAGGTCGCCGGCGAGACCAACGTGTTCCTCGCGGAGTGGCGCCCCTGAGCTCCGCGGCGGGCCGTTCGCGTCCGGCCGTCCCCATGGGACGCGCCCTCGGCGTGGGGCTGCTCGCGCTGTTCCTGTTCGCGCGCTTCGGCGACGCGTTCCGCCTGCCGTTCCTCAACGACGACTACGTGTTCCTCGACCACGTGGGAGGGAAGGGGTTCGGCGACCTGTGGGGGTTCCGCGACCTCGCCTTCAACTGGTGGCGCCCGTGGTCGCGCGAGCTCCACTACTGGTGGTTGCAGCGCGCGTTCGGGCCCGTCGAATGGCCGTTCCACCTCGCCAGCCTCGTGTTGTCGTGCGGTGTGCTGGCCGCCTACTGGGCGCTCGCGCGTCGGTTGGTCGGTGCGGCCGCGGCCGCCGTCGCGGTGGTGGGCGCAGCCACGCTGCCGGGCTGGGGCCTGCTGATGCTGTGGTCCGCGGGCGCGCAGGACCTGTGGATGATGCTGTGGTCGCTGCTCGCCCTGCTCGCATGGCACACGGGCCGCATCGCACCGGCCACGCTGGCGTACGCGCTCGCCCTGGCGAGCAAGGAGACCGCGGCGCCGCTCGTGCTGCTGTTCGCGCTCCACGACCGCTGGGTGGGGCGTCGCGACTGGGCCGCGATCGGGTTGCGCGTCGCACCCGCGGCGGGCCTCGCGCTGGTGTGGGCGATCGCGCACCCCATGGTGCTCGGTCGTCTGTGGGCGGGGGCTCCCGCCGACGCGCCGCCCTCGCCTGCGGCGGTCGCGCCGTGGGTGGCCGTGTGGAAGAGCTTCCTCGCCGCGTTCTCGCTCGATCTGTGGCCCGCGCCCGAGAACGGTTGGCGCGCGGTGCTGTTCGACGGCGTGCGCGGCGTGCTGCTGGTGGTGCTGTTCGTGGAGCTGCTCGCGCGTCCCGACGCGCGTCCCTCCGACGTGCTCGGGGCCGGGCGTGGTCGCGCGGTGCGCGGCGTGGAGCCGTTCGCGCTCGCGTGGTGGGGGCTGGGTACGCTGCCGCTGCTGCTGCCCGGTCTGGGCTGGCACGCGTACTACGCGCACTTCGCCGGGCTCGGGTTGTGGTTGCTCGTCGGGGTCGCGATCGGACGCCAGCGCGTGGTGGCCATGCTGCTCGTGGGCGCACTCGCGTTCGTGGGCGCGGGGCGTGCCGCGACGCCGTCCGAGGACTGGGGCGAGGCGTCCTACCAGCGTCGTGCCGGCGCGTTCGTGTCGGACATCAAGGCCAAGCTGCTCGGGGCGTACCCCACCATGGAGCCCAACGCGCGCCTGTGGTTCGTGCGCATCCCCAACAACGTCGGGTTCCTCGCGGGCGACGGCCCGGTGGTGCGCGTGTGGTACCGCGACCGCACGTTGCGGGCGGGTTACTACAGCGCGTACCGCGCGCGCGGTGAGAACGAGCCGCAGGGGCCCGATCGGTTCTTCCGCATGGACGAGGCCGGGCGGTTCCAGGAGGTCGAGCGCGACGCGACGGGGGAGACCGCCACGTCCGCGCGCGCCGACGACGCGACGCGTCCCACCGATCCGCGCTGGCAGCGCGACCGACTGTCGCTCGCGCACACGCTCGCGGCCGGTCGGGACTGGCGCGGGGCGGCGGCCGAGTTCCGTCGGCTCGCGATCGCGTTCCCCGAGAGCTCCGGCTACGCGTTCGACGCCGCGACCGCGTTCCTGCAGGCGGGCGACTCGAGCGCGGGCGTGCAGTGGCTGCGCGAGGCGGCACGCCGCCCGGGGGCCCCGAGCGAGGTCGTGCGCGCGGTGCGCGAGATGGACCGCGCCCGCCGCGATCGTGCCCGCCCCGAGCCGTCCCGCCGCGCCCCGCGCTGAGTCGGGGCGGCCCGCCGCGAACCGCTGAACCGCGCGCCCCGGGGTGCCGATACCCCTCGGGACCCCGCGGTGCCCGGTCCGGCCGGACGGTGCGCATCGTGGGCGCGCAGGGAGGCACGTCCACATGGGCAAGCGCGTCCGGTTCGACGAGGACGCCCGCCAGTCGTTGTGGCGGGGGATCGACCAGTTGGCGAGCGCCGTGCGCATCACGCTCGGGCCGCGTGGCCGCAGCGTGGTGCTGGATCGAGCGCAGGGCCACCTGCCCACCATCACGCGCGACGGCATCGCGGTCGCGCAGGAACTCGAGCTGCCCGATCCGTTCGAGAACATGGGCGTGCACATGCTGCGCGAGGTCGCGCAGCGCACCGGTGCGGAAGCCGGCGACGGCACCACCACCGCCACCGTGATCGCGCATCGCATCGTGGGGGACGGCTTCGCGGCGGTGCGCGCGGGCGGCAACCCGGTCGCGGTGCGGCGCGGCGTCGAGACCGCGGTCGCCGCGGCGTTGCAGGAGCTCGCGCGGCTCGCGCGTCCGGTCGAGGACGAGCGCGACCTGGCGCACGTCGCCACGCTCACGAGCGGCGACGCCGAGGTGGGCGACGCGATCGCGCGCGCCATCGCCGAGGTCGGTCCCGACGGCGTGGTGACCGTGGAGGAGGGTTCGGGTCACGGGCTCGTGCTCGAGGTGGTGGACGGGCTGCGCCTGCCCTCGGGCTACGCCTCGCCCTACTTCGTCAACGATGCCGACGAGGACATGGAGGTGGCCCTCGACCGCCCGCTCGTGCTGGTGGTGGACGGCGTGCTCACGCGTCCCGCCGAGATCGTGCCCGCGCTCGAGATCGCCGCGCGTCAGAACCGTCCGTTGCTGTGCGTGTGCGAGGACCTGTCCACCGATGCGCTCGCGGTGCTGGCGTGTGCGAGGACCTGTCCACCGATGCGCTCGCGGTGCTGGTGGTGAACCGTCTGCGCGGCACCGCGCCGGGGCTCGCCGTGCGCATGCCCGGCACGCCGACCGAGCGCCGCGCGTGGCTCGAGGATCTGGCCCTCGTCACCGGCGCCACGCTGCTCGGCTACGGCACGGGGATCGCTCCCACCGCGGTCACGTCCGCGCACCTCGGTCGTGCCGTGCGCGCGTGCGCGAACGCTGAAGTCACCACGGTGACCGGCGGCGGTGGACGCACCGAGCAGGTGCGGGCCGCGCTCGCCGATTGCGACGACGATCGTCGCGCTCGACTGGCGGGTCGCGTCGCGGTGCTGCGCGTGGGCGGGCCCGCGGGGCCCGAGCGCGAGGCGCGCCGTGCGCAGGTCGAGGACGCGCTCGGGGCCACGCAGGCGGCCCTCGAGGAGGGCCTGGTGCCCGGCGGTGGCGCGGGATTGCTGCGTCTGGTGGATGCGGTCTCCGCGCTCGACGTTCGACCGCTCGACCGTCCCGGCCGCGACGCGGTCGCCGCCGCGCTCGCCGCACCGGCGTGGTGGATCGCGGCCAACGCGGGCGCCGACGCCGCGAGCGTGCTGCAACGCGTGCGCGCGGGTGGGGAGTGGACGGGGTTCGACGCGCTCTCGGGCGGGCTGGTGGAACTGGACCGCGCCGGGATCGTGGATCCCGCCAAGGTGGTGCGCTGCGCGCTGCTGCACGCGGGTTCGCTCGCGAGCGTGGTGCTCACCACCGACGCGCTGGTGGTGGACGACGGCGAGAAGCCGGCGGCCTGAGTCCCGGCGTCAGTCGCGTCCGATCGGGCGGGCCGGCTCCGGGGCCTCGATCACCTCGATCGGGGCGCCCTCGTCGGTGACGAGTCGCGTGCCGGGTGCCGCCGCCGCGTGCGCGAGCACCGCGAGCCCTTCGCCGCCCGCCACGCTCGTGAGCACCCCGACGCGTTCCTCGCCCTGTCGCACCTCGACCGGCAGGGTCGGCACCGCGGCCGCCACGGCCACGCGCGCGAGCCGACGCCGCACGCTCGCGTAGGTGATGAGGCGCTGCAGCGCCTCCTGTCCCGTGAAGCAGCCCTTGGCCAGATGCACGTCGGGGCCGAGCCCGACCTCGTACGGATGGAACGCCTCGCGGATCTCGAGGCCGTGCTGGGGCAGCAGTCGCGCGATGCGTTCCGTCTCGGTCAGCGCGGGGCGTCCGTCGCGCGCGAGCAGCGTGCCGTCGCCCACGGCCACCACGAGCGGGGCGCCGTCGCGTTCCTCGAGCACGCCGACCGCGTCGGCGGGCGCAGGCGCGAACACGAACGGCAGCTCGGCGGAGCGGTCCTCGATCGTGACGTCGTCGCGGAACACCATGCGGTCCACGGCGGCGGCCAACTCGGGCCCCGGGGCGTCGGCGCGCAGCAGCCACACGGCGCCGTCGGAGGCCACCGCCACCACCGCACGGTGCAGCAGTCGGCCGCGGAAGTCGCAGAACAGGGTCGCGCGCGCGCCGCCGGGGGCGAGGTCGGCGAGCACCTGACTGGTGGTGCGGTGCAGCAGCGGCAGGGCGTCGCGTCCGGTGAGCCGGAGCGCGGTCGAGGTGGGCGTCATGCGCGGCAGGCTAGGGGGGTGTGCGGCGTGGCGCAACCTGCGGCCCGGTGCTAGGTTCGGTCGCCGACTTCGAGTCCCTGGGGAACCCCGATGCCCGTCACCTCCGAAACGCTCGTCGAGCTGCTCGTGCAACTGGTGGACACGCCCAGCGTGACGGGCGACGAGCAGGCGATCGCCGACCTCGTCACCCGCCGACTCGCCTCGGAGAGCCGCGGCGAGGTCATCCGCCACGGCTTGTCCGTGGTCTGGCGCGCGCCGCGCAAGGGCCGCCCCCTCGTGGTGCTGGCCGGGCACACCGACACCGTGCCGCCGCAGGACAACGCCCGCGCGCGCCGCGAGGGCGACCGCCTCTACGGGCTCGGCACCACCGACATGAAGGCGGGCGACGCGGTCATGCTGGCGCTCGCCTCGCACCTCGACCTCGACGCCATGCCGTTCGACGTCGCGTGCGTGTTCTACGACGCCGAGGAGGGGCCGGCCGAGCGCAACGGGCTCAAGCGAGTGCTGCGCGAGTCGCCGTGGTTGCGCGACGCCGCACTCGCCATTCTGCTCGAGCCCACCGACGGCGCGGTCGAGATGGGCTGCAACGGCATCCTGAACGTCGAGGTGCGCGTGCCCGGCGTGGCGGCGCACGCCGCACGGCCGTGGAAGGGGCGCAACGCGGTGGCCGAGGGCGCGGCATGGCTCGGGGACATCACGCGCTTCGAGACCCTCACTCACGTGCTCCACGGCATGGAGTTCCGCGAGACGCTGCAGGTCACGAAGCTCTCGGCAGGAACCGCACGCAACGTGGTGCCCGCCGAGATGGTCGTGAACCTCAACCATCGTTTCCCGCCGGACCGCACCACCGACGAGGCCATCGCCCGCGTGCGCGCGCTCGTGCCCGAGGGGTTCGGGTTCGAGGTGGTGGACCAGGCGCCGCCGGGACGGCTGTGCATGGACGACGCCATCGTGCAGCGCTTCCTGCGCCAGACCGGCGCCTCGGTCGCGGGCAAGCAGGGCTGGACCGACGTCGCGCGTTTCACCGAGGCGGGCATCCCGGCGTTCAACTTCGGGCCCGGCATCCCCGACCTCTGCCATCGTGCCGACGAGTACTGCCCGATCCCGAACCTCAAGTCGGTGTACGACCACCTGTCCACGTTCCTCACCCGGGAGTCCGCATGACCGCCTTCGTGCCGGGGCCGTTGCACCCGCTGCTCACCACGAACGAGGAGTACCCGTTCGTGAAGCTCGAACGCCGCCGCCGCGAGTTGGCGCCGCCCGACCTCGCGCCGATCAACTTCGGCATGGGGGACCCGCGCGAGGAGACGCCGGCGTTCATCCGCGACAGGCTCAAGGCCGCGGTGCCCGCGGTCTCGAGCTACCCGGCCACCAACGGCAAGCCCGAACTGCGCGCCGCGTGCGCCGCGTGGTTGCAGCGCCGCTACGGCCTCACCGTGGACCCCGAGCGCCACGTGCTGCCCGCCAACGGCACCAAGGAGGCGGTGTACTCGCTCGCGTTCGCGTTGATCGGCCCCGGCGCGAAGCGCGACGTGGTGATCATCCCCACGCCCGCGTACCCCGTGTACGAGAGCGGGGCGCGCTTCGCGGGTGCGACGCCGTACTTCGTCCCGCTGCGCAGCGAGGACGGCTGGTGCTTCAACCCCGATCGCGTGCCCGCCGACGTCTGGGCGCGCACCGCGTTGCTGTGGCTCAACTCGCCGCACAACCCCACGGGCTCGGTGCTCGACGCCGCGACCGGCGAGCGGCTCGTGCGCATGGCGCGCGAGCAGGGCTTCTGGATCGCGAGCGACGAGGCGTACAGCGACCTGTGGTTCGAGGGCGAGCGGCCCGGCACGCTGCTCGTGCACGGGCTCGAGAACCTCATCGGCATGTGGACGCTCTCCAAGCGATCGGCCATGACGGGCTATCGCTCGGGGTTCATGGCGGGCGACCCGCGCCTCATGGATGCGCTCAAGAAGTTCCGCCCCAGCCTGGGCAACGCCACCCCGGACTTCATCCAGGACGCCGCCATCGCGGCGTGGAACGACGACGCGCACACACCCGCGACGCGCGAGGTGTACGGCGCCAAGCGGCGGCTGTTCATGGCCGAGTTCGCGCGTCGGGGATGGACCGTGGAGGCCTCGCAGGCCACGTTCTACCTGTGGATGCGCGCCCCGGGCGGCGACGACGTGGCGTTCGTCGAGTCGCTGCTACGGCTCGGCATCGTGACCACGCCGGGTTCGTTCCTCGGGCCCGGGGGCGAGGGGTTCGTGCGTTGGGCGCTCGTGCCCACGCAGGCGCAGTGCGAGGAGGCGATCGCGCGTCTAACTCGTCTCGCGGAGGTGCACGCATGAGCGGCACGACCCCCGACACCTATCCGCTGGAGCGTTGGGAGCGCACGATCGGCGAGGGCTTCGCGGGCACGCGGGGGCTCGACGACGCGGAGCTGCGCGGCGCGGTCGAGGGTGCGGTCGCCGCACTCGACGCCGGGGACCTGCGCGTGTGCTCGCCGCCTGCGGCCGAAGGCGGGGAGTGGGTCACGCACGCGTGGCTCAAGCAGGCCATCCTGCTCTACTTCCGCATGCACGTGAGTCGCACGATGGTCGCGGGCGACCTGTCGTTCTTCGACAAGGTGCCGCCCAAGGCGAACCTCGAGGCCGCGGGCGTGCGCGTGGTGCCGCCCGGTGTGGCGCGCTACGGCAGCTTCCTCGAGAAGGGCGTCATCCTCATGCCGGGCTACGTCAACATCGGCGCGCGCGTGGGCGAGGGCACCATGGTGGACACGTGGGCCACGGTGGGCTCGTGCGCGCAGGTCGGGCGCCGTGTGCACCTCTCGGGTGGTGTGGGGATCGGGGGCGTGCTCGAGCCGCCGCAGGCCGCGCCGGTCATCATCGAGGACGACGCGTTCATCGGTTCGCGCGCGATCGTGGTCGAGGGTGTGCGCGTGGGTGCTCGCGCGGTGCTCGGGGCGGGCGTGGTGCTCACCGCCAGCACGGTCATCGTGGACGTGACGGGTCCGACGCCGGTCGAGAGCCGCGGCTACGTGCCGCCCGACAGCGTGGTCATCCCCGGCACTCGCCCCAAGCGCTTCCCGGCGGGTGAGTTCGGCGTGCCGTGCGCGCTCGTCATCGGTCGTCGCAAGGCGAGCACCGACACCAAGACCAGCCTCAACGACGCGCTGCGCGAGTTCGGGGTCGCCGTCTAGGGACCGCTTCGGGCGTGCGGTGTCGCCTCGGGGCGGGACCACCGTGCGAATGGGTTCAGTGTGGGTACCCGGCAGCACGGGGGATGGCCCACACTGCACGAATCCGATTGTCCCAAGGGGTTCGCGGCACGATTCCTTGACCCCCCCGGGGGGCGGTCCTAGACTCCGCTCACCACGAGGGTCGCCGGCATGAGGCTTGCGGCCGTTCGCGTTCGGAGGCAACGAGTTGGCCATCATCCGGTTGGAAGGGTTGTCCGTGTTCGGGCACCACGGCGCCCGCCCCTACGAGAAGGAAGCGGGGCAGCGCCTCGAGGTGGACCTCGAACTCGAGCCCACCGACGACCGGGCCGAGGTCAGCGACAAGCTCACCGACGCCGTGGATTACGACATGCTGTACCGGATCGTGCGTGAGGTGGTGGAGGGGGAGAGCTTCCACCTGCTCGAGGCTCTGGCCGCCCGTGTGGCCGCCGTCATCCTCGAGCGCCACCCCATCCGACGCGTGAGGGTCCGCATCGCCAAGCAGAACCTCGGATGGACCACCGGTGGCCGCGCGGTCATCGAGGTGGTCCGGGAACGGACCTCATGAAGGCGTACATCGGACTGGGCTCGAACCTCGGCGACCGCGAGGCGCACGTGCGCCAGGCGCTCGAGCATCTCGCGCGCACGCCCGACACCACCGTGGTGCGCGCCTCGTCGCTCTACGACACCGAGCCCATGGGTGTCGCCGACCAGCCCAACTTCCTCAACGCGGTCGCGCTGCTCGAGACGCAGCTCACGCCGCGCCAGTTGCTGTGGAACCTCATGCTGATCGAGAAGCGCCTCGGCCGCGTGCGCACGAACCGTTGGGGCCCGCGCACCCTCGACCTCGACCTGCTCCTCTACGAGGACCTGGTCTCGGACGATCCCGAGCTGCAGCTGCCGCACCCCGAGATGACCAAGCGCTCGTTCGTGCTGGTGCCGCTCGTCGAACTGGACCCGATGCTCGTGCACCCGGTCGCGGGCGAGACCATGCTGGGCCTGCTGCAGCGGCTCGGCGCGAGTCCGCTCGTGAAGCACGGTTCGCGGCTCTGGAACTGACGCGGCCCTGAGGATGGCGTCCATGGACGGACGGTACGGGACGGCGGTGAGGGGGCGAGCGTGAGCGTCGGCGAGAACCGCTACCTCGCCATCGAGGGCGTGATCGGCGCGGGCAAGACCAGCCTGTCGCGCCTGCTCTCGGAGCGTCTCTCGGCGCGACTGGTGCTCGAGGAGGTCGAGGAGAACCCGTTCCTCAAGGACTTCTACCGCGACCGCACGCGCTACGCGTTCCAGACCCAGATGCACTTCCTGTTCAGCCGCTACCAGCAGCAGCGCGGTCTGCGACAGACCGACCTCTTCAGCGACAAGCTGGTCGCGGACTACCTGTTCCAGAAGGACCGCATCTTCGCGAGCCTCAACCTCGAGGATCAGGAGATGGCGCTCTACGAGCGACTCGTGGGTTGGCTCGAACTGGATGTGGTGAAGCCCGACGTGGTCGTGTACCTGCAGGCCAGCACCGACACGCTGCTCGAGCGCATCCATCATCGCAACCGGTCGTTCGAGCGCGACATGGAGCGCGAGTACATCGAGCGTCTGAACCAGGCCTACAACCACTACTTCTTCCACTACCACGATTCGCCGCTGCTGGTCGTGAACACGAACAACATCGACTTCGTGCACCAGCCCGACGACTTCGAGGACCTGCTCAAGCGCATCCTGTCGCACCGTCAGGGCACGCTCTACTACACGCCCCTCGAGAAAGGCGGTCCCGCGTGAACAGCGACCCCAAGCTGGCCTCCACGACGGGGGCGCGCGCCCGCGTGACCGCTCCGGCGGTCGTGGCGCTGAAGCGCAAGGGTGAGCCGATCACGGTCGTCACCGCGTACGACTTCCCGACCGCGCGCCTCGCCGACCAGGCCGGAGTCGAGATCCTGCTGGTCGGGGATTCGGTCGGAACCGTGATGCTCGGCTACGACAGCACGCTGCCGGTCACCATGGACGACATGCTGCACCACACCAAGGCGGTGGCGCGTGCGCGCACGTCGGCCATGGTGGTGGGCGACATGCCGTTCATGAGCTATCAGGTGAGCCCCGAGCAGGCCGTGACCAACGCCGGTCGTCTCGTGCAGGAGGGTGGCGCCGACGCCGTGAAGCTCGAAGGGGGGGCGCGCGTGGTCGAGGCCGCGCGACGCATCGTCGAGGCCGGCATCCCGGTGATGGGCCACCTCGGACTCACGCCCCAGTCGGTGCTGGCGTTCGGGGGCTACAAGGTGCAGGCCCGCGGCGAGGCCGATCAGGAGCGCCTCATCGCCGACGCCCGCGCCCTCGAGGCCGCGGGCTGCTTCGCCATCGTGCTCGAGGGGATCCCTGCCAAGCTCGGCGGCGTGGTCTCGCGCGAGCTGCACGTGCCCACGATCGGCATCGGGGCCGGGGTGCACTGCGACGGGCAGGTGCTCGTCTCGCACGACCTCATGGGGCTGTTCCACGGTCGTACGCCGAAGTTCGTGCGGCGGTACGCCGAGGTCGGGGACGTCATGCGCGACGCCTACGCGCGCTACGTCGCCGACGTGAAGGAGCGCCGGTTCCCGTCGGACGCGGAGAGTTATTGATGGCCGCACGCCGGGTCCCGAGCGCACGGAAGCGCCTTGCCCGAGTGCGCACCGTCCCGCAGTTGCGTTCCGCGCTGGAGCGCATGCGTGCGCGCGGCGAACGCGTCGCGTTCGTGCCCACCATGGGGGCGCTGCACGACGGGCACCTGTCGCTGGTGCGCTCGGCACGTCGCCGTGCCGACCGTGTGGTGGTGAGCATCTTCGTGAACCCGCTGCAGTTCGGGCCGAAGGAGGACTTCACCAAGTACCCGCGGCCCGCCTCGCGCGACCGCGCCCTGCTGGCGCGTGAAGGTGTGGACCTGCTGTGGGAGCCGCGCGTCGAGGACATCTACCCGGCGGGCGATCGCACGCGGGTGAGCGTGGCGGGGCTGTCGGACGTGCTCGAGGGGGCCTCGCGTCCCGGGCACTACACCGGCGTGTGCACCGTGGTCATGCGTCTGCTCAACGCCGTGCAGCCCGACGACCTGTGGTTGGGGCAGAAGGACGCCCAGCAGGCGCTCGTGCTGGAGCGCATGGCGGCCGATCTGCTGGTGCCGGTGCGCATCCTGCGCGGCGACACCGTGCGCGAACCCGACGGGCTCGCCATGTCGAGCCGCAACGCCTACCTGTCACCGAGCGAGCGCCAGCAGGCGGTCGCGCTTTCGCAGGGCCTCTCGGCCGCGCGCGTGCTGCTGCGTCAGGGCGAGCGGCGCTCGTCGCGCCTGGTGGCGGCGATCCGGCGCGAATGGGCGGGCTACCCGCTCGTGCACGAGGATTACATCGTGGTGGTGGACCCCGACACGCTCGTCCCGCTGCGGACCGTGCGCGGGGCCGCCCTGGTGGCGGTCGCGGCCCGTGTGGGCCCGGCGCGCCTGATCGACAACCTGCCGTGGAGGGGCCGGTGAGCTTCCATCATCCCGATACCGCCGCCGTGGTGCTCGCCGCCGGTATGGGCAAGCGCATGAACAGCGACCTCGCCAAGGTGCTGCACCCCATGGCGGGCAAGCCGCTGCTCGGGCACGTTCTCGACACGCTCGACACGCTCGGCGTGGCGCGCACCGTGGTCGTGGTCGGCCACCAGCGCGATGCCGTGCGCGCGGCGTTCGCCGATCGTCCCTTGGAGTGGGCGGTGCAGGCCGAGCAGCGCGGGACGGGCCACGCCTGCATGATGGCCGAGCCCGCGATCGCCGGGTTCACCGGCACCGTGCTGGTGGTGTGCGGCGACACGCCGCTGCTCTCGCCGGTCACGTTGAACGCGCTGCTCCAACGTCACGCCGCCGCCGGCGCGCAGGTCACCGTGCTCTCCATGCGGCTCGCCGACCCCAAGGGCTACGGGCGCATCGTGCGCACCGCCGACGGGCAGGGCATCGAGCGCATCGTCGAGGAGAAGGACGCCGACGCTGAGGTGCGCGCGATCGACGAGGTCAACAGTGGCATCTACGCGTTCGACCACGCCGCGCTCTCGGGCATCCTGTCGTCGCTGACCGCCAACAACTCGCAGGGCGAGTACTACCTCACCGACACCGTGTCGCTGCTGCAGGAGCGCGGGGCGCGGGCCGCGGTGTGGTGCGCCGAGGATGCGCGGGAATTGCTGGGCATCAACACGCCCGAGCAGTTGGCCGAGGCCGAGCGCGTGTGGCGCTCGATGCGGGCGGGGGACGGGGCTTGAGCGCGGCTCGTCGCACGACCGCGCGTCGTCCGCGCCGAGCGGTCGCGACCGCGTCCACGCCCTCGGGCCCGGCACGTCTCTGGGCGCCGTGGCGCATGAGCTGGCTCAAGCGCGCCGACGCCCCGCAGGGCTGCCTGTTCTGCCGGGTGGGGGCGGCCGCCGCCGATCGCCGGGACCTCGTGCTCGCGCGTCGTCCGCACGCCGTGCTCATGCTGAACCGCTACCCCTACGCGAGCGCCCATCTCATGGTGGCTGTGCGCCGGCACGCCGCGCAGTTCCGCGACCTGTCGCCCGAGGAGCGCGCCGACCTGCTCGAACTGACCGCGGTGGCCGAGCACCTGCTCGAGGCCGAGTACGCCCCGCACGGTGTGAACTACGGTCTCAACGTGGGTAAGGTGGCGGGCGCCGGTTTCCCCGGGCACCTGCACCTGCACCTCGTGCCGCGCTGGAACGGCGACACCAACTTCATGCCCGCGGTGGCGAACACCCGCGTGCTGCCCGAGTCGCTCGCCGACACGTGGACGCGTCTGCGCACCGCGCTCGCGCGACTCGAGCGCGGGGAGGCGAGCCGTGCCCGCCGCCGCACGACCCGCAAGGGGACCCGTCGTGGCTAAGGGCGGGAAGCTGGCCCGGGTCGGGTTCGTGGTGCTGGCCGTCGCGGTGGGAGCACTCGCCGTGTCGCTGGTGTGGTCGTTCGTGGGTGCGCGCGATCCCGGCGCGCGGCGCAGCGGCCGTCGCGTGGTGCGCGTGCAGGTGCTGAACGGGTCGGGCGAGGCGGGTGTGGGAACACGCGTCGCGGCCTACCTGCGGGAGGGCGGATTCCAGGTCACGGACGTCCGTAATGCGGATCGCAACGATCATTTCGCAACGTTCATCGTGGCGCGACGGTCCGACCTTTCGTTCGCGAGGGAAGTGTCGCACTATCTGGGAGGTGCCCCCCTCGTGCGTCAGGAGTGGACGTCGGGATTGGCCGATGTCTCGGTACTGGTGGGAAGCGATCGTAGTCGGCTTCGGCTGGACCCCTGACGACGGGGCCCTCAAACTCGGAGGAAGCTCGTGAATTTCGGCGGAACGGAAGTGATGCTCATCGTGCTGGTGATCCTGTTGCTCTTCGGTCCGAGCCAGATCCCCAAGATGGCGCGCGGTTTCGGCCAGGCCATCCGCGAGTTCAAGAAGGCGCAGCGCGAGATCGGCGACGAGCTCGAGCACGAGGCGCACGCGTCGTCCAAGAACAAGGACAAGTCGTCGGCCGAGTGACGGTCGGCGTTCCGAACCTCCACGGGGCGGTCCCTCACGGGGCCGCCCCGCTGGCTTGGTCCCTCGTTCCGTTTGCGCGGTGCGGGAAGGGGGATATGCGAGAGGCCCCCGGCGAGTGGTCACTCGCCGGGGGCCTCGTTCGTTCCTTCGGGTCAGAGCCCCGAGACGCCCATCGAACTGCGGAGGTCCGAGATGCGCGACGTCCCGCGCATCTTCTCGAGCATGCGCTCGAACACGCCACGCTGACGGCGGCTCAGCACCTCCTGCGTGATCTGCCCCTTGAGCGCGTCGTTGAGCGTGCTGTCCGAGGCGGCGGTCACGCCCTCCGCGCGGGCGAACAGCCAGCCCTGCGTGGTGCGGATGGGACCGATCACCTTGCCCGCGGGGGCCGAGTACAGCATGCCGAGCAGCTCCGGCGAGCCCGCGAGGCGCGGGTCGGGCTGGGCGCGCGTGGTCTGGATCGGGAACACCTGCAGACCCGCGGCGGTCGCGGCGGCCTCGAGCGACTGGCCACCCTTGAGGGCGGTCACGAGCGCGTCGGCGCGCGCCTTGGTGGCGTCCACGCGAGCCTCGGCGTCGGCGATCATCTTGAGCTGCTCGCCCATCTCGGCGCGCGTCGGGGGGCCGGCCTTGTGCTGCAGCACGCACTGCGCGAGCGCGTACTCGTCGCCGCTCTCGAACACCGGGCCGACCTCGTCCTGCTTGGCCGAGAGACCCCAGTCCGCGGCCTCGGGCATCGCGAACAGCTGCGGCGGGGCGTTGTTCTGGTCGTAGAAGCCGGTCTTGAAGGTGGAGAGACCCTTCTCGGTCGCCGCCTTCGACAGGCTCTTGAGGGCGCGCGCGCGCTTCATGAGCGCCTCGGCGTCCTTGGCCTGCGCCTGCATGGCCTCGGCCGACGGGCGCACCTTGATGACGATCTGGGCCAGGCGCACGGCGCCGGGGCCCGGGGGCGGGGTCTTGGCGGCCGACGTGTCGGCGGCGGGGTCGAGGCGCTTGATGAGCAGCACGCGGCTGCCCTCCTGCACGGGCTCGATGACCTCGCCGGGCTTCTTCACCGCGAGCGCGGCCCCGATCATGCTGCCGAGTTCGGACGGCATCACCCAGCGGTCGATCACGCCACCCTTCTCGGCGTTCGGGCCCTCGGAGTGGTCGCGGGCGAGCTGCGCGAAGTCCTCACCGCGCTGCGCGCGCTCGAACAGGCTGCGCGCCAGGTCCATGGCGGCCTGCGTCTCCTCGGGGCCGTACTTCTTGGGGAGCACCAGCACCTCGAGCTGCGTGCGCGCGCCGGCGGCCATGCGCGTGCGGTAGTCCTCGTAGATGCGCTTGAGCGTGGCCTCGTCCCCGGCCGAGCTGCCCGTGTCGGCGGGCGGCACGACGACCAGCGTCGCCGCGGCGCGGTCGTAGCGCTGGTGGAACTCCTGCTTGAGCTCGGGCTCGGAGAGCTTGAGCGACGCCATGAGGCGCTCCTGGTACTTGCGCACCGGGATCTGCTTGCGCAGCTGGGCCTCGAACTGGGCCCAGAACGGCGCCAGCTCGGGGCTCGGGCTGGCGAGCGCCTGCTGGTACTTGGTCACGTCGAACTGACCGTCGGTCTGGAAGCTGGGCTGCGCGAGCAGGATGGCCGGCGGGTTGGTGCGCATCCCGATGAGCACCTCGCTGTCCGTGGCCTCGAGTCCCGCGGCCGCGGCCTGCTGGGCGACCATGCGCTCGTTGATGAGCGAGCGCCACGCCTGCTGCTCGACCGCCTTGAGGTCGCGATCCTGGGGCTCGGTGCCGAAGCGCTGGCGGTAGGCCATGCGCTGGTCGGCGAGCGCCATCTGCCACTGCTCGACGGACACGACCTCGCCGTTGACGCTGCCGACGTCGCCCTGCAGGCGCGCACGAGAGGGGGCGTCGCTGCCCACCCCGGCGAGGAAGATGAACCCGCCGACGAACGAGGCGACGGTGAGCACGATGAGCGCCCACCAGATGGTCTTGGTCCGCTTGTTGCCGGACCGCAGGTAACCGAGCATCGGGACTCCCGGGTGTGCGGTTGATCGGGTGACGAGGGATGCGGAATGGGGGACGAGTCTAGCAGCGGCTCGCGCACCGGCACAACCGCGGCGCCGCGCGTGGGAAGGGCTTCGCAGCGCGCGTCAGGATGCGCCTCGAACGCACTCGGGCATTGCGGGTACACGTGCGCGTGTGCTACCCATGCAGGAACGAGGCCATGGCCGTCGCGCGCCCCCCGGGGGTGCCGCGAGCGCGGTCCGGCCGAACCTCCGCGAGGGACCGCACCGTGCGCACCGAGATCGCCCCACGTCCAGCCGACGCCGAGGTCACCGCGCCCCCCGGGGCGTTGTCCTCGCTCGTGCTCGACACGCTCGAGATGGGCGTCGTGGCGCTCGATCGCGAGCGGCGCGTGACGTACGCGAACCGGCGCATCGAGGAGCTGCTCGGCGTCGAGTCCGGCGCGCTGCTGTCCATGCCGGGCAACCGCGTGTTCCCGGGGGCCGACGCCCGCTGGCTCAAGGGGGCCTCGCGCGAGTCGCGCGACTTCCGCATCGAGAGCGGCGACCGCGACCTCACGCTGCGCGGCGAGTCGGTGCCGATGCGCGACGAGGACGGCGAGGTGGCCGGCTCGGTCATCGTGGCCGAGGCCATCTCCGAGACCGAGGACGGCGAGTTCCAGAAGAAGATCGACCGTCTGGTGTCGCTGGGTGAGCTGTCGGCCTACGTGGCGCACGAGATCCGCAACCCGCTCACCGGCATCCGCACCACCATCCAGTTCGTGGCCTCCAAGTTCAAGCCGGCCGATGCGCGCCGCGAGGACCTCGACGACGTCATCCGCGAGCTCGACCGCATCGAGCAGATCATCACCGGCCTGCTCATGTTCGCGCGCCCGCCGCAGGCACGCTCGCAGCCGTGCGACCTGCACCAGGTGCTCGCCCGCACGCTCGACCTGCTCGACATCCAGCTGCGCGACGCGCAGGTGCGCGTCACGCGCGAGTTCGAGCCCGAGCTGCCGCTCGTCATCGCCGACCCCGACCTGCTCCAGCAGGTGTTCCTCAACCTGTGCCTGAACGCCATCCAGGCCATGCCCGAGGGTGGCGAGCTCGCCATCACGACCGGGGTGCGGCGCTACCGCACCCGCCGCTCGCTGGTGGACGTGAGCGTCACCGACAGCGGCGTGGGGATCCCGCGCGACCTCATGGCGCGCATCTTCGACCCGTTCTTCACCACCCGCAGCATGGGTACCGGGCTCGGCCTGCCCATCTCGGTCCAGATCGTGCGCGACGCGGGCGGGGTGATCACCGCCAAGAACAACGCCGGTGGTGGTGCCACGCTGCGCGTCTCCCTGCCCGTCCCGGCCGAGCCGCCGGGCCGACCGGAGGAGTGACCCCGTGCGCACCTCCGTGCTGGTGGTGGACGACGAGCTCCTGATCCGGAAGTCCCTGGGCAAGGTGCTGCGCTCCCACAGCTACACCGTGGACGTGGCGAGCACCGGGGCCGAGGGGTTGGAGAAGGTGGGGGCGCTGCGGCCGCAGGTCATGATCCTCGACATGCGCCTGCCCGACACCGACGGGCTCAGCGTGCTGCGCAAGGCGCGCTCGCTCGACCCGCTCCTGCAGGTCATCATCATCACCGCCTACGGCGACGTGCAGGCCGCGGTCGAGGCCATGAAGCTCGGGGCCTGCGACTTCCTGCGCAAGCCGTACGAGATGGAGGACATCGTGCTCGCGGTCGAGTCCGCGGCGCGCACCTTCCGGCAGGCGAGCGAGCTCGACCTGCGCCGGCGGCAGGCCTGGGAGCACTACTCGGGCGAGGAGATCATCGGTCAGTCCGCCCCCATGCAGCAGGTCCGCGGGCTCATCGACAAGCTGGTGCGCAGCAAGGCCACCAGCGTGCTCATCACGGGGGAGAGCGGGACCGGTAAGGAATTGGTCGCCCGCGCCATCCACTACCGCAGCGATCGCGCGCAGGCCCCTCTCATGGAGGTGAACTGCTCGTCGTTCCAGGAGGCGCTGCTCGAGAACGAGCTGTTCGGCCACGAGAAGGGCGCCTACACCGACGCGACCGACACCAAGAAGGGTCTGGTCGAGCTGTGCGACGGCGGCACCCTGTTCCTCGACGAGTTGGCCGACATGCCCCTGCCCACGCAGGCCAAGCTGCTGAGGTTCATCGACCACCGCAACTTCAAGCGGGTCGGTGGCGCGGCCGACATCTCGGTGGACATCCGCATCGTGGCGGCCACCAACAAGAACCTCGAGGAGGAGGTGCGGCTCGGGCGGTTCCGCAGCGACCTCTACTTCCGCCTCAAGGTGGTGAGCATCATGCTGCCGCCGCTGCGCACCCGTCCGGGGGACGTGGCGCTGCTGGCCCGGCACTTCACGCGTGAGTTCTCCCGCAAGTTCCAGAAGGGGTTCGCCGACCTGACCCCCGACGCGGTGCGCCTGCTCGAGTCCTACCCCTGGCCGGGCAACGTGCGCGAGCTGCGGAACATCGTGGAGCGCGTGGTGCTGCTCGAGGAGGGGGAGCAGCTGGACGCCGAGCACCTGCCGCCCGAGATCCTCGGGCGCCGCACCGCAGCCGCTCCGGCCGCGGCCGCCGTGGTGAGGGACGCCCTCGACCTGCCCACGCTGGCGCAGATCGAGATGGACCACATCAACGAGGTGCTGCGCCTCACCTCGGGCAACAAGAGTCGGGCGGCGCGCATCCTGGGCATCTCGCGCCAGGGCCTCATCGAGAAGCTGCGTCGTCTGCGGATCGAGGACACGGCGGAGCGGGTGGTCGAGCGCGCCTGACGCCTCGCGCCCGGACCCCCGGGTGCGTGAGCCGTCCCGTTCCCGACGCGCGGGGGTGCGGTGTCGTCGCGCGTCGCGTCGCCTGCGGGTGCCCCCCGTCCCATCGCAACGAGCCGTCCCGATCGCGTCGCGGGTCGTGCGCGAAGGCCCGACCATGGTGTGGCGTGCGATCGCGCCGTCCTGCACGACGCGGAGGGGTGAGCGGTCGCATCCCGACTCGCGAACGCTCGCGATCGAGTCCCTC
>JBEGJG010000020.1:0-15476 GCA_041184705.1 Candidatus Eiseniibacteriota bacterium | reverse complement strand
GAGCCCCGCCCGTGTCGGACTTCATCCAGTTCGAGGACGTCTCGCGCCGCTACGGCGGCGTGCACGCCGTGGACCGGGTCACGCTCGGCATCCGCAAGGGGGAGTTCTTCTCGCTGCTGGGGCCCAGCGGCTGCGGCAAGACCACGCTGCTGCGCATGCTCGCGGGCTTCGAGCGTCCCGATTCGGGCCGCGTGTGGCTGGACGGCGTGGACATCACCGACCTGCCGCCCGAGCGTCGGCGCGTCAACACCATCTTCCAGAACTACGCGCTGTTCCCGCACCTCTCGGTGCGGCAGAACATCGCGTTCGGGCCCACCGTGGCGCGCCGTCCACGGCGCGAGGTGGACGAGGACGTGGAGCGCATGCTGGCGCTCATCCAGATGCGCGACCACGCCGACAAGCGTATCGACGAGATCTCGGGCGGACAGAAGCAGCGCGTCGCGATCGCACGCGCGCTGGTGAACCGGCCGGCCGTGCTGCTGCTCGACGAACCCCTCGCCGCGCTCGATCTCAAATTGCGCCAGCGCATGCTCATGGAGCTCGATCTCGTGCACGACGAGGTCGGCATCACGTTCGTGTTCGTGACCCACGATCAGGGTGAGGCCATGAGCGTGGCCGACCGCGTGGGTGTCATGCACGCCGGTCGCATCGAGCAGGTCGGTCGCCCGGCCGAGGTGTACGAGACGCCGCAGACCAGCTTCGTCGCGGCGTTCATCGGCGACAGCAACTTCTTCGAGGGCGTGGTGGCCGACGTCGTGGATGCCGAGCGCGTGCGACTGCGCGTGGACGGGTTCCCCGACCTGACCGCGTTCAACGACAAGGGGCTTCGCACCGGGGACCACGTGTTCCTGAGCGTGCGCCCCGAGAAGATCCGCATCACGCGCGAGGAGCCCGCCGCGAGCCCCGACCACAACCTCGCGCGCGCGATCGTGGACGACGTCATCTACCTCGGCACGCACACGCGGTTCTGGTTGCGCTCGGGCGAGTACCGCATCGCGGTCGAGCGCCAGCACAACCGGTTCGTGCTCGACGAGCGTCCCATCACCTGGAACGACGAGGTCTGGGTGCAGTGGCACGCCGACGACGGCTACATGCTCGAGCGCTACGCTGAGCGCGACGAGGCGCTCATGGCGATCCCGCCGCGCCGTCTGGGCGAGGGCGACGCGCCGCCCGAGGACACCCGTGGCTGAGGCGCGTGGCCTGTTCCGGCCGCGCGACGAGCGCGCGTGGAGCACGCCGTCCGTGGTGTGGCTCGCCGTACTGTTCGCGTTGCCGGCGCTGGTCGTGGTCGCGATCGCGTTCCGGTCGGCCGACCCGTACGGCGGCATCGGTGCGGACTGGACGCTCGGGACGCTCGGTCGGCTCGCCGATCCCACCATGCCCGCCCTGTTGTGGCGCACGTTCGCGCTGTCCGCCGCCACGACGGCGATCTGCCTCGTGCTCGCGACCCCGACCGCTTACGTCATGGCGCGCTGCTCTTCGCGCCTGCGCCAGCTCATGGTGCTCGCGGTCGTCGTGCCGTTCTGGACCAGCTTCCTCGTGCGCATCTTCGCTTGGAAGGTCGTGCTCCATCCCGAGGGCGCGCTGCAGCGAGCCCTGGTGGCGCTGCACCTCGTGCCCGAGGGTTCGACCCTGCTCTACCAGCCGACGGCGGTCCTGCTCGTGCTCGTGTACACCGAGCTGCCGTTCGCGATCCTGCCGATCTACGCGGCGGCCGAGCGTTTCGACTTCCGACTGCTCGAGGCCGCGCGCGACCTCGGTGCGGGTCCGGTTCGCTCGTTCCTCGGCGTGTTCCTGCCCGGGATCCGTCGCGGACTGCTCACGGCCACGTTGATGACGTTCATCCCCGCACTGGGCTCGTACATCGTGCCCGACCTCGTGGGCGGACCCGGGGGCGAGATGCTCGGCAACCGCATCGCGCAGCGCACATTCGTGGACCGGGACCTCCCGCAGGCGGCCGCCCTGTCCATGCTGCTCGCGCTGGCGGTGCTGCTGCCCTCGGTGCTCGCGCTCACGCGGTCGCGCCGTCGCACGCTCGGCACCGCCGGCGCGGGGGAGGCGGTCCGATGAGACGCAGCCGCGCACCGATGTGGCTCGCGGGTGCGGTGCTGGCGTTCCTGTGGCTGCCCATCGCGGTCCTGGTGGCGCACTCGTTCAACGCGTCCCGTTTCGGGGGGCAGTGGACCGGCTTCACCCTCGTCTGGTACGAGCGCTTGTTCACCGCCGCCGACGTCTGGCGCGCGCTCGCCAACACGCTGGTCGTCGCGTTCGGCTCGACCGCGATCGCCACGGTGCTCGGCACCACGGCCGCGCTCGCGCTCGACCGCTACCGCAGCCGTCTGCAGGACGTGCACCACCTGCTGGTCCACGCCCCGCTGGTGGTGCCCGAGATCCTGCTCGGGATCAGCCTGCTCCTGTTCTTCGTCGCGCTGCGCTTACCGCTCGGCATGACCACGCTCGTCGCCGCGCACGTCACCTTCTGCGTGAGTTACGTCACGCTCGTGGTGCTGGGGCGGTTGCAGGACTTCGACTGGACGCTGCTCGACGCCGCGCAGGACCTCGGCGCCGACGGCTGGACGGCGGCGCGGCGCGTTCTGCTGCCCCTGCTCGCACCCGGCATCGCGGCCGGGGCGTTGCTCGCGTTCACGCTCTCGGTGGACGATTTCGTCATCACGTTCTTCGTGTCCGGGCCGGGCACGACCACGCTGCCGCTGCGCATCTACAGCATGATCAAGCACGGCTCACCGCCCATCATCAACGCCCTCTCGACCCTGTTGCTCGCCCTCACCGTCACCACCGTCTGGTTCAGCCAGCGGCTGCTCAAGGAGGCCCGGTGAAACCCTGGATCGTCCGTGCGGCACTCGTCACGCTCGCGATCGTCGCGTCCCTCGGGTGCGCGAAGCGCGAGACCCCCGTGCTGCACGTCTACACGTGGGCCGACTACATCAAGCCCGAGGTGGTGCAGCGCTTCGAGCGCGAGAACCGCTGTCGGGTGGTGATCGACACCTACGATTCGAACGAGGCGATGTACGCCAAGCTCAAGGCCGGCGCGACGGGCTACGATCTGCTCACGCCGTCGAGCTATCAGGTCCAGGTGCTGGAGAAGCAGGGCATGCTGCAGCCGCTCGACCACTCCCGGCTGCCGAACCTCGTGAACGTGGACCGCGACTATCTCGCCATCGCGATCGATTCCGGCATGGTGCACAGCGTGCCCTACATGCTCACGAACACCGGTGTGGGCTACCTGCGCAGCAAGGTGGGCGAACTCGAGCCGACATGGGCCGTGTTCGATCGCTCCGACCTCAAGGGCCGCATGACGATGCTCAACGACATGCGCGAGACGATCGGGGCCGCACTCAAGTCCCTGGGCTACAGCCTCAACAGCACGGACTCGCTCCAGCTCGAGCAGGCGAAGGACGTGGTGCTGCGCTGGAAGCGCAACCTCGCCAAGTTCGAGAACGAGCAGTACAAGGGCGGCCTCGCCTCGGGCGAGTTCGTGGTCGTGCACGGCTACAACGGTGACCTCATGCAGGCGCGCGCCGAGAACCCCGACATCGCGTTCTTCGCCCCGCGCGAGGGACTGTCGCTGTCGTGCGACGACCTCGTGATCCCCAAGGATGCCAAGCAGGTCGAGTTGGCGCACCGCTTCATCGACTTCCTGCACGACCCCGAGGTCGCGGCCGAGAACAGCGTAGCCATCCAGTACCTGTGCCCCAATTCGGCGTCGTACGACCGTCTGCCCGCCGACTTCATGAACGACCCCGCGCTGCGCTTGGCGCCCGAGGTGCGGGCGAGGTCCGAGGTCATCCGCGACCTCGGATCCGATCTCGTGAAGTACACGCGTATCTGGGACGTCATCAAGGCCACCCCGTGAGGAGGACCATCATGTCGCTGCGCTCGCTCGCCCTTCCGCTCCTCGTGCTGCTCGTGGCCGCGGTCCCCGTCCGGGCCGCCGAGGACGCTCCCGCGCCCCGAACGTCCTACACGCTCGAGGGCACGTTGTCGCTGCACAACTCCGACCGCGCCTACTTCCAGCCGGGCGTGGCCAACTGGGGCGAGGGCTTCGCGCGCGCCCGCGTCCAGCATGCGCTGTCGCCGGCGCTCCGGTTCGAGGTCGGGGGCGTCGTCATGAACACGATGGGCACGGACTACGACGGTGTCGGTGACCGCGCCGACGGCCGACTCGACCGTCTCACGCTGACGCTCGGCGACCTCGAGCGCGGTCCCTCGCTCGTGGTGGGTCGGCAGGAGCTCAAGATCGGCGAGGGCTTCCTGATCGGCGACGGCTACTACGACACGCGTGCGGCGCGCTGGAACATCCCGCTCTCGTTCTACGACGGCGTCACCGCCCGATGGAACGCGGGGAAGGGGCGCGTGACCGCGTTCGCCACCGACTACTCGCCCTCGTTCGGGGACGCCGACCTCGGCTTCGTGCCCGACGGTCTCATCGCGGGCGGCGAGGTGGCGTGGACGCCCGCCGAGGGTCACGAACTCGCGGTCGCGTACCTCGCGCGTGACGATCGCAGCGTCACGAAGGATCTCACCCGCACGTGGTCGGTGCGCGGGGCCGCCGCGCGCGGTCCGTGGTCGCTCACGAGCGAGGCGGTGTTCGAGAGCGGGTCGTTCGACGGCGTGGACATGGCCGGTCGCGGCGGGCGCCTGGGCGTCACCTACACGCACGACGGTCCGTGGTCGCCCACGGTTCGCGCCGAGTACGTGCTGCTCACCGGCGACGACCCCGGCACGCCCGAGGACGAGACCTACGACCCGTGGCACTACACGTGGAACGACTGGTCGAACTGGTACCTCGGCGACATGCTCGGCTCCACGGTGGGGACGTGGACCGACATGCGGACCGCGCTGCTCGAGGTGAAGCTCTCACCGCGCGAGGGCACCGGCCTGCGCGTGCTCGCGCACCGCTTCGACCGCGACCAGGGCAAGCCCGCGCCGTACGCGTGGGAGTTCGACGGCGTGCTCGAGCAGTCGTTCGGGGAGCGCTGGAGCGCGTGGATCATGGGGGCGTGGGTGACCCCGCTCGAGCGCGCCAAGCTCGAGTCGGGCAGCGACCAGCGCACCACGCAGGTGTTCGCCAGCGTGACGTGGCGGTTCGAGGGCCGACTCGGGAATTGACCGTTCGCTGGGGTGACACGAGGCGTCGCGGGTGTATGCTCGCGACGCCTCGTGCGTTCCGTGCCCCGTTCCCCGGAGATCCCGTATGACCCCGCCGACCACCGCCGTCCCGACGCTGCGCACCTTCGTGGGGGGCCAGTGGCTCGAGTCCCGCGCCACGGCCACCACCGACGTGCGCAACCCGGCCACGAACGAGATCATCGCCCGCGTCCCCATGGGCGGCGCCGAGGACGTGGACCGTGCCGTGCGTGCCGCGCAGGCCGCGTTCCCGGCGTGGCGCGCCACGCCGCCGGTGAACCGCGTGCGGCCGCTGTTCCGGTTCCGCGAACTGCTCGAGACGCACTTCGAGGACATCGCGCGCATCGTGACGCGCGAGCACGGCAAGACGATCGACGAGTCGCGCTCGAGCCTGCGGCGCGCGGTGGACAACGTCGAGGTGGCCTGCGCCGCCCCGTCGCTCATGCAGGGCCTCGCGCTCGAGGACGTGGCGTCCGGCATCGACAGCTCGTTCGTGCGTCAGCCGATGGGCGTGTTCGCCGCCATCACGCCGTTCAACTTCCCGGCCATGGTGCCGATGTGGTTCCTGCCGCACGCCATCGCGTGCGGCAACACGTTCGTGCTCAAGCCGAGCGAGCGCGTGCCGCTGTCGCAGATGCGCATGTTCGAGCTGCTGCACGACGCCGGTGTGCCCGAGGGCGTGGTCAACATGGTGCACGGCGGCAAGGACGCGGTGGACGCGATCCTCGACCACCCCGGTATCGCGGGCGTCTCGTTCGTGGGTAGTTCGCCGGTGGCGCACTACATCTACCGGCGCGGCGCCGAGCGCGGGAAGCGCGTGCAGGCGCTGGGTGGGGCCAAGAACTTCGTGCTCGTGATGCCCGACGCCGACATGGCGCGCGCCGCGAGCGTGTCCACCGAGTCGTGCTTCGGTTGCGCGGGCGAGCGCTGCCTCGCCAACAGCGTGGTGCTGGGCGTGGGCGAGGCCTACGACGCCATCGTGTCGCGTTTGGTGGACGAGGCGAAGCGCATCGTGGTCGGCGACGGGTCCGAGCCCGGCGTCACGATGGGTCCCGTCATCTCGGCGGCGCATCGCGAGAAGGTGCTCGGGTACATCGAGAAGGGCCTCGCCGAGGGCGCCACGCTGGCGCTCGACGGCCGCGGTTACCGGCACCCGAAGCATCCCGAGGGCTACTACCTGGGCCCCTCGATCTTCACCGACGTGAAGGCCGACATGACGATCGCGCGCGAGGAGATCTTCGGGCCCGTGCTGTGCGTCATGCGCGCCAAGGACTTCGACGAGGCCGTGGAGATCGTGCGTGCGCACGACCTCGGCAACGCCTCGAGCATCTTCACCTCGAGCGGTAAGTGGGCGCGCGAGTACCGTTGGCGCGTCGAGCCCAGCATGCTCGGTGTGAACATCGGCGTGGCCGCTCCCATGGCGTTCTTCCCGTTCGGTGGCGCCAAGGGCAGCTTCTACGGCGACCTCAAGGCGCACGGGCGCGACTCGATCGAGTTCTACACCGACAAGAAGGTCGTCATCACGCGCTGGTTCTGATCGATTCGGGCGCGCGCGCGATCGCGCGCGCCCGAGGCGTCATCCCGTGACCGCGCACCCTTCGGCTTCCGTGCGGGCGCGGGAAGGCTGAATGCGATCGTGCGCGAGCACAAGGGTCGGCGACGTGCGCCCCCGCTCGATCGCCCCCGCTCGATCGCGAGGGCCCGTTCACGCGTCCCATGGTCCTTCGGGAGCGTGTCGCGATGCGTGTGACACCTGCCATCGGACCCGTGTTCCCTGACGGGTTGGCAGAGCCCCGCGGTCGGGAACCCCGTCGCATCCCTCGCGACCGTGCGAGCGCCTTCGAGCGTGGCGTCCGGGGCCGGTCGTGCACGATGCGCGTTCCGAACCACTTACGGCTCCCATCGTAGCGTGGCCCCATGGTGGGAGGCGGGGGTGGTCCCGGCATGGGACCGCTCGCGTAAGCATGGCGTGCGCTTTGCTTTACACCTCCACGGATGCGTCCGTCCAACGCGTCCGGGAGGCCGGGATGAGCGAGCAGAGGGTCGTGGGCCCCGCCGCCGAGCGGGGGATCGTGGAGGTGCTCACACGCGTGTTCCTGGTCGCGTGGGGACTCGCGATCGTGGGAGCGGTCGTGTTCTACCTGCGGCCGCCGGTGTCGCACGAGAGCACCTCGGATCGCGTGGTGCGCGCCGTGCGCATGCACGAGCTGCGCATCGGCGAAGCCCGACTCGTGAAGCACGGCGTGACCCCGTTCTACCTCATCCGTCTGGACGCACGCCGTGTGATCGCGCCCTCGGCCGTGTGCACGCACCTGCGCTGCGTACTCACCTACGACGCCGTCAAGCGCCAGATCGTGTGCCCGTGCGACGGGGGGCGCTACGATCTCGAGGGACACGTGGTCTCGGGCCCGCGGCGCGCGCCCCTGACCCTGTACAGCGTGAGCATCCGCGCCGGGGAAGTGCGGGTGCGCGTATGACGCCGCGGGCGCTGGGGGGACGCGTGCTCGACTGGCTCGAGCAGCGCCTGCCGCTGTCGGAGTGGTTGGCGTTCGTGGCGCATCTGGGGGTGGTCTCGTTGCCGCTCGACACGCGCCGACCGGTGCGCGAGCTGCTGCGCGAGCTCGACCGCACGCTCGTGCCCGACACGTTGCGCGGACCGCAGATCCTTGCGGCGCTGGCGGGCATCCTGTTCGCATTCGAGGCCGTGACCGGTCTGCTGCTGGCGTTCCACTACCGCCCGACGCCCGAGGCGGCGCACGAGAGCGCCATGGCGATCGTGCGCGACATCCCGTTCGGCGGGGCGATCCACCAGCTGCACGCGTGGGGCGCGCTGGCACTCGTCGCGGTCGTCGCGCTGCGGCTCGTGCGATTGTTCTGGGACGGTCTCTGGCGGTCGCCGCGCGAACTCCTGTGGGTGTCGGGGGTCGCGCTCGTGTGGTTGGCGCTGCAGTTCGACTTCACGGGCCGACTGCTGCCGTGGGACCAGGCCGGCTACTGGTCCACCGTGCGCGGACTCGAGGTGGTGTACGCGCTGCCGCTGGTGGGTCCGGTGCTGTCGTTCCTGCTCGGCGGTCGCGTGATGGGCGAGGAGGTGCTGACGCGGTTCTACGTCCTGCACGTGCTCGTGCTGCCGATCCTGTGGACGATCGCACTCACGGTGACGTTCTCGACGTTGCGACGGGTCGGGTTCGCCGACAGCACGCTGCCCGTGTCGGCGAGGCGCGACACCACGTTCCGTCACCACCGCTACGACCTCGCGTTCGTCATGCTGTTCCTGTTCGCCGTCCTCGTCACGGTGGGCGCGCTGGCGCCGTTCGGCGTGCGCCTGCCGGCCGACCCGTACTCGACCCCGGTGCATGCCGGGCCCCCGTGGTACATGGGTGCGGTGTTCCTCGTCCAGGAGCGCGTCCCGCTCGCGTCGTGGTTGGTGGGTGGATCGCTGCTGGCGATCGCGCTCGCCGTGCTCACGTTGCCGTGGTGGGCGGGGCGTCTCGGGGAGCGGTTCCCCGAGCAGCGCCTGCGCCTCGCCGGACTCGTCACCGTGGCCGCATGGCTCGTCCTGGGGCTGGCGGCCGCGATCGTGGGGCGCCTGTGAACGCCCGGCGCGCGCACCGCCCGCGGGCGGCCGTCCTCGTCCCCATGGGGCTCGTCCTCGTGCTGATGTTCGGCGTGGTCGTCGCGTCCGTGCACGCCGCTCCCGCGAGCGAGGAGCGCTGCGGGACCTGTCATCCCGCCGAGCGCACGCAGCACCTCGAGGGCGTGCATGCCGCCGGTCAGGTCGGGTGCGTCTCGTGCCATGGCGGCGATGCGACCGCCAGCGAGGCCGCGGCCGCACACGGTGCGGGCTTCAAGGGCCGCCTCGGTCGCGAGGCCGTGCCGGGGTTGTGCGCGTCGTGTCACGCCGATCCCCAGGCCATGCGCGCGTGGGGGCTGCCCACCGATCAGCACGCGTTGTGGCTCGGAAGCGGGCACGGCGAGCACGTCCGCAACGGGAACCGCGAGGCCGCGGTGTGCACCGACTGCCACGGCGTGCACGACATCCGCTCGCCGCGGGACTCGCAGGCGCGCACGTTCGTGGCCAACGTGGACGTGACGTGCGGCCGTTGTCACGGGGACGAGAAGCGCCTCGCGGCGCGCGGCCTCGCGAACGCGCACGCCGCATGGGAGGGCGGTGCGCATGCGGAGGCCTTCCGGCGTGAGGGCGCCGAGGTCGGGCCCACCTGCACGAGCTGTCACGGTGTGCACGGTGCGGTCGCGCCGGGTCGTAACGAGGTGGACAAGGTGTGCGGCTCGTGCCACGCCGCCGAGCGCGCCGCGTTCCGCAGCGGTCCGCACGCCACGGTGTTCGCCGATCCCACGAAGCCCGAGTGCAGCGCCTGCCACGATCCGCACGCGGTCGCCGCTCCCGAGAAGGGTGCCTCGCCCGCGGCCTGCGCCTCGTGTCACGCCCCCATGACCCGGGCCGCGATCCTCGGTCGCCGCATGGGGCGCGAGTACGCGGCCGCCGAGCAGCGGCTCGCGCGCGCGGTGCGTCGGGTCGAGGAGGCGAGCGCGGTGCCGATGCGCACCGAGGACCATCGCGAGCGACTCGAGGAGGCCCGTCAGCACCTCGAGCAGGCGCGCGTGGCGCTGCACGCGGTGCGACTCGAGGCGTTCGCCGAGCCCATGCGTCTGGCGAACGTGGTCGCGGGCGAGGTCGAGCGCGACCTCGAGCACCGCCTGCACGTGAACCTCGTCTGGAAGGTGCTGCTGGTGGTGTTCTGGTTCCTCGTGCTCGGCACCGCGCTCCTGCTGCGGCGCATGCGGGACCGCAAGTCGGACGTCGCGGGGTGAACGTCATGGACCGGATCCGGGGCGCGCTGCGCGAGGTGGGACGGAGGCTGACCGCCCTCGTCGCCGCGCGGCTGCCCTCGGGGCCCGCGGTCCGCTTGCCCGCCTGGCTCGTGCGCTCGGCGGCTCCGCTCACCATCGGCGCGGTGACGTTCGGCATGGTGGCCACCGTCGGCATGGTGCAGGTCACCAGCACCCCCGACTTCTGCAACTCGTGCCACAACATGAAGCCGTACTACCAGTCGTGGAAGCACTCGAAGCACACCGGGATCGCGTGCGTCGAGTGCCACATCTCGCCGGGGCTCGAGGCCGAGGTGCAGAAGAAGTTCGAGGCGCTCTCGATGGTCGCCAAGTACTTCACCGGCACCGAGGGCACGAAGCCGTGGGGCGAGGTGGACGATGCGGCCTGCCTGCGCTGCCATGAACGCAGCCTGTTGACCGGTCGTAAGGACTTCAAGGCGGCGGGTTTCGATCACCGTCCGCACCTGGCCGAGAGTCGGAACGGTCTGCAGCTGCGTTGCACCTCGTGCCACACGCAGCTCGAACGCGGCGAGCACATCGCGGTCGCGTCCTCGACCTGCGCGCTCTGCCACTTCAAGAACCAGCCCGTCAACGCGGGTGCCGGGGCGTGCCTGACCTGCCACGAGGTGCCCGAGAAGGTCACCACGAGGGCCGGGGTGACGTTCGACCATCGTCAGGTCACGAAGCTCGGGATGGCGTGCGACCGCTGCCACGGCAACGTGGTGCGCGGCGACGGCGCGGTGCCGCGCGAGCGTTGCCTCACCTGTCACAACGATCGCGAACACCTCGAGCGCATCGACGACATGCCGTACCTGCACGAGCAGCACGTGAGCGTGAACAAGGTGGACTGCCAGCACTGCCATCTCACGATCGAGCACGGCAAGGCGCCCGCGGTGGTCGCGACCCACACCACCCCACCCGCGCACGACGGCGGCTCGCGTCCCGACGCGGGTGGCGACTGTCGCGGTTGCCACGGCAGCGGGCATTCGCCGCAGCAGGACCTGTACGCGGGCGTGGGCGGCCGCGGCGTGCCGCCCATGCCGAGCGCGATGTACGTGACCGGCGTCACCTGTCAGGGCTGCCATGACGAGGGGGCGGGCCGTGAGCACGCCGCGCTGGCGGCGGCCACCGAGGGTGGCCCGGTGGTGCCGCAGGCGAGTGCCGCCTCGTGCATGTCGTGTCACGGTCCCGGCTACGGCAAGTTGCATCAGGCGTGGCGCACCAGCATCGCGACGCGCGTGGGGGCGTTGAAGGGCCAGCTGCAGGCCAGCGCGGCCGTGATGGGGGTGGACGCCCCGGCCGCGTGGGACGACGCGCGCGCGAACTTCCTGCTCGTCGAGCGCGGGCGCGGCGTGCACAACATGAACTTCGCGTTCGCGCTGCTCGACAAGTCGTTCGAGCAGATGAACGAGGCCCGCAAGGCCCGCGGTCTGGGTGCACTCGAGCGCCCGTGGCGGCACATCCCGGGCGGCGGTGGCGCCTGCCTGAGCTGCCACACCGACATCGAGGGTCGCACCGCGACGTTCGCCGGGCAGACGTTCCGGCACGGCAGCCACCTCGGTCGTGCGCAACTCGCGTGCGCCGACTGTCACCGCACGCACGCCGAGAAGGCCCCGCACGAGATCGTGCGGTTCGGCCCCGACGGTTGCCAGAGCTGCCACCATCGCGACGCACGTGCGGTGACCGCGTCGGCGTGCGCGAGCTGCCACGGGGACGTGATGCGCAAGACGGCCTCGGGGCCGGGGCGGTTCTCGCACCGCGAGCATGACGACGCCGGGCTCGAGTGCCGCGATTGCCACTCGCTCGCCAACGGCGATCCGCGCCCGCCGCAGAGCGCGTGCCGCGAGTGTCACGACAGCGGCGTGCTCAAGCGCCGCGTCACCGATGCGACCCCGGGCGCGACGCACGCCCTCGCGCAGGCGCACGCACGGCCCTGAGCGGTCAGCGCCCCACGACCACCAATCGTGACGCGGAGCGGTTCGTGCCCTGCACGACCCGCACCCAGTAAGCCCCCGGCACCAGCGTGACCCCCGCGCCGGCCTCGGCGTCGTAGGTGCCCGGCGTGGGCGGGGCGAGCACGCGCTCGCTCACGAGTCGGCCACGCGCATCGCGCACCTGGACCTGCGCGGGTGCGGCGATCGGCAGGTCGCACCTCACGTGCAGGCGCGGGCAGGCGGGGACGGGCACGGGATGCAGTGCCAGCGAGGTCGCGGCGGCCACGGTGGCGGCCGATTCGGGGGGACACGTGCCGGGGTGTGCGAGCATCGCGATGCGGAACGCGGTGAGGTCGTCGAGCCACCGGCGCACGTACCAGCGCTGCGGGTCGCGTGATACACCCGCCGGCAGGCGCGCCGCATCGCCGCGCACGACGTGGACGGCGTGCGGGCCCGAGGTGACGGGCAGCACGTCGCCGCCGCCGCGGCGCACGGCCACGGTGAGACGCGCCAGGACGAGCACGCGGTAGCGATCGGTGGAGTCGGGGTGCTCGGGGTCGGGCGACTCGGTGACCCCGTCGATCGCCACGCGCACCTCGGTCGCGGGTTCGAGCGCCGGGTGCAGGGGGGATTCGACCCCGCGCAGCAGGTGCGTGACGCGGTCGAGTTCGCGGGCGCGGTCGAGCCCCGTGACGTAGTCGGCGGGGGCGAGCGTGGCGGGATGCGCACGGAAGTCCGAGGTGAGCGTGGCCGCCACGCCCTCGGGCGAGCGTGAGCGCATGGCCCGCGCCCAGTCCTCCACGGCGGTCGCACCGCCGCTCAGCGCCTGCGATCGCGACGGGTGATCGCTCGGCGAAGCGGCCACGAGCGTCGAGGCCAGCGCGACGAGCGCGAGACGTGCGGCGAGCGACGGCATGGGGTCTCCGATCGGGACGGGTGCGAGTGGGTGCGTCGGTCGCAGGATAGCATCGTGACCGGAACGACCTCGGCGGCCATGCGAACCGGGCGACGACGGTGGAAGGGGGTTCCCTCGGCGGGGCTCGGGTGTATGCTGTGCGGACCTTTGGTCCCACCCGGCGCCGCCCCGTGAGGCGAACCGCCCTCGATCGGCCGTCGTGTCCGCGACGGCCCGCGACACGGATCGTCCGCACGACGTTCCCAGGAGCGAGCGCGATGTCCCGCAGCACGATCGGTACGGCGAGCCCGGCCAGCACGGTGTGCGCGTGAGCGGTGCGAGCGGCATCGCCGCGCTCGTCGCCGCCGGGCGCTACGCGATCCACCACCACGGTGCCGAGGCCGGCGAGGAGTTGTGGTCGATCGAGGCGCTGCCCGAGGGGGGCGCGATCGCGCACGGCGAGCAGGTGCTGGTCGCCCCGCATCCGCTGCCGAGCGAGCTCGAGTGGCGCGCGCGGCTGTCGCCGACCGGACGCATCGAGACGCTCGAGGTGGACTGGCGCGTCGGTACGCGCGCGGTGCGGGCCGAGCACGCGGTGCTCGGGACGCGCTGGCACGCGCGCCTGTTGCACGGTGGACACACGCGCGAGCAGGAGGGCGACTTCCCGCCGCAGGCCGAGGTCGCGTTCGGCTCGCACGTGCTGCACATGCTCGCGTTCCGCCGCTACGTGCTGGCCGAGGGGGCCGAGCACGAGTACCCGGTGATCAGCATCGGTCCGCCGTGGTTCGCGGCCGAGCCCGGGCGGCAGCGCATCGTGTGCACCGAGCAGCAGTGGCGGCACATGCCGTGGGGGAGGTTCCTCGCCCGGCACGTCGAGGTGAGCGATCCGAGCGGGGCCACGCCGCCGTTCCGGGCGTGGCTCGACGAGCACGACGTGGTGTTGGAGTCGTACGACGATCCCTGGGCGCGCGAACCGTGGATGCGCCTGACCGAGTACCAGCGGGGTTGAACGACACGGGCCGCGGCGCGGCCCGGATCCGAGGAGAACGTGATGGGTCTGCTGATCCGGCGGGGCACGGTGGTCAACGCGGGCGAGCGTTTCACCGCGGACGTGAAGGTCGAGGGCCGAACCATCGTCGCCATCGGCGCCGACCTGGCACCCGGCACGAACGACACGACGATCGACGCCGAGGGGCGCTACGTGCTGCCCGGCTTCATCGACCCGCACGTGCACATGGAGTTGCCGTTCATGGGCACGGTGAGCGCCGACGACTTCGAGACCGGAACGGCCTCGGGCATCGCGGGCGGCACCACGAGCATCATCGACTTCTGCATCCCCGCGCCGGGCACCTCGCTGCTCGACGGGCTCGCGGAATGGAAGCGGCGCGCCGCGAAGGCGACCGCCGACTACACCTTCCACATGGCCATCACGAGCTGGGGTGAGCACACCGCCGACGAGATGCGCGCGGTGGTGCGCGACCACGGCATCACCAGCTTCAAGGTGTTCCTCGCCTACAAGGGCGCGATCATGGTGGACGACCACGCCCTCTATCAGGTCATGAAGGTCGCGGCCGAGACCGGCGCCGTGGTCACCGTACACGCCGAGAACGGCGACGTCGTGTGGAACCTGCAGCAGGAGTTGATCGCCAAGGGCTGCACCGGGCCCGAGTACCATCCGGTCTCGCGTCCGAGTGCGGTCGAGGGCGAGGCGACCGAGCGTGCGCTCACCATGGCGCGCCTGCACGGCGCGACCGCGTACATCGTGCACATGACCTGTCGCGAGTCGGTGCAGGCGCTCGAGCGCGCCAAGCTGGCGGGGCAGCGCTGCTACGGTGAGACCTGCCCGCAGTACCTGGTGCTCGACGACCGCGTCTTCAACGCCCCGGACTTCGGCGGTTCGACGTTCGTCATGAGCCCGCCCATCCGCCCGCTCGCGGGCGGGCACCATCAGGCGCTGTGGTCGGGGCTCTCGAACGGCATGCTCGACGCGGTCGGCACCGACCACTGCCCGTTCACGCACGAACAGAAGCGCATGGGCATGCAGGACTTCACGCGCATCCCGAACGGTGCGGCGGGCATCGAGGACCGGCTCCCGGTCCTCTACACGCAGGGCGTGGTGGGGGGGCGGTTCTCGCTCGAACGACTGGTGGAGCTCAACTCCACGAACCCCGCGCGCATCTTCGGCCTCGACCGCAAGGGTGCGGTCTCGGTGGGGATGGACGCCGACCTGGTCATCCTGGACCCCGAGGGTCGCGGTACGCGCAGTGCGCACACGCACCACAGCCGCGCCGATCGCAGCATCTTCGAGGGGCACGAGGTGAAGGGGCGCATCGAGCGCACGATCGTGGGAGGACGAGTGGTGTTCGAGAACGGCAAGCTCATGACCGAACGCGGCGCGGGACGCTTCATCGCGCGCCGCCCGACGCATTTCGCCCACCACGCCGAGGTGCGGCCGTGAGCGCGACCCCGCACGTGCGCGTGCTGCCCGACGGCCGACTCGAGTCCGGCATCGCCGACCTCAAGCCCCTTTACGACGAGGGCGAGGCGGTCGCCGAGGCGAACCGCTGCCTGTACTGCCACGACGCGCCGTGCATCGCGGCGTGCCCGACCGGGATCGACATCCCGACCTTCATCCGCAAGATCTCCAC
>JBEGJG010000019.1:0-18735 GCA_041184705.1 Candidatus Eiseniibacteriota bacterium | reverse complement strand
TCCCGCACCGCCTCCGCCTTGAGTGGCGATTCGGGGAACTGGGAGGCGAAGGCCGAGAACTCCTCGGCGGCGCGGGCGTAGGCGCCGATGGAGAAGGACCGCAGGGCGGCATCGAAGGCCACCCGGTCGGGCCCGTCGGCCGCGCGCCGGTCCGGGCGCAAGTCCGGCGGTGGGGTGGCCGATAACCCCATGCGGGAACGAACAGTCCCGTGATGGCACAGAGCCTGCTTGAACGCCCCCGTGACGCTTGCTAGCGTGCAGTCCTCGAGCGGCCCATCCCCCTGACCGGAACCCATTCATGGCCTCCGCAGCGCCCCCGTCCCCGTCCCGTCGCCTGTCGCTCGTGATCGCGGCCCTCGCCGTGGCCGGGCTGGCCTTGGGCTGTTCGGGTTCGACCCAGCGTTCGGCCACCGGGGCGGCCGTGGAACTGCCGGACAGTCAGGTCGAGGACTTCACGGTCACCGAGACCGATTCCGGGCGCGCCCAGTGGACGCTGTTCGCCAAGCAGGCCTCGACCTGGCAGGCGCGCGACCTCGTGAGTGCCCGCACGGTGCGCATCCTGTTCTTCGACGAGCACGGCGCGCGCAGTTCGGAGCTCGTGGCGCGCGAGGGCGATCTGTTCCAGCGCACGCGCGACATGGTGGCCCGCGGCAACGTGGTGCTGCAGACCGTCGAGGGCTGGCGCATGAGCACGCAGGAGATCCGGTTCGCCAACTCGACCGGCCGCATCCTCTCGGACTCGCTCGTGCGGGTCGAGAAGGAGGGGTCGGTGCTCGAGGGCATCGGGTTCGAGAGCGATCCCAACCTGCAGCATTTCGAGTTCCGTCAGCGTGTGCGCGCGACCGTGCTTCCCAGCGCGACGCGCTCGATGGCGCCCGGAACGGGGACCCCGCGATGAGCGCCGTCCTGCCCGTGGGTGATCCGTCCGTGCCCGGCGACACCGGTGCCGAGGGTCTGGTCGCCGAGGGCCTCATCCGCTACTACGGCAAGTGGCAGGTCGTGAAGGGCGTGTCGTTGCAGGTGCGCCGCGGCGAGGTGGTGGGTCTGCTCGGTCCCAACGGGGCGGGCAAGAGCACCACGTTCCACATGATCGTCGGGCTGCTGCGCCCCAACGCCGGCGCGATCCGGATCGACGGCCACGACCTCACGCACGAGCCGGTCTACCGACGTGCACGGCTCGGTCTGGGCTACCTCGCGCAGGACCCCAGCATCTTCCGCCGCCTCACGGTACGCGAGAACGTGCTCGCGGTGCTCGAGACCATGCCCATGACGCGCGCCCAGCGCGAGGAGCGGCTCGCGGAGCTGCTCGCCGACCTCAACCTCACGCACCTCGCGGACCGCCACGCGCACAAGCTCTCGGGCGGCGAGCGGCGGCGCGTCGAGATCACGCGTGCGCTCTCGCGCAGCCCCAAGTTCCTGCTGCTCGACGAGCCGTTCGTCGGCATCGACCCGATCGCGGTCGAGGAGATCCAGGAGATCATCGGCCGCCTGCGCGCACGCGGGCTGGGCCTGCTCATCACGGACCACAACGTGCGCGTGACGCTGAACACGACGGACCGCTCGTACATCATGTTCGACGGACGCATCCAGCTCTCGGGTTCGCCGCAGGAATTGGCCGAGAACCCGCTGGCCCGCCAGTACTACCTGGGCGAAGGATTCACCCTCTAGGGGCCGATGCCATGGAAATGAAGCACTCGCTCCACCTGTCCCAGACGCAGAAGCTCATCATGACGCCCCGGCTGCAGCAGGCGCTCAAGCTGCTGCAGGTGCCCACGCTCGAGCTGCAGCAGATCCTCAAGCAGGAGGTGCTGCAGAACCCGTTGCTCGAGGAGGTGGACGAGGTCACGGAGCAGGAGGACATCGAGCGCGAGGATTCGCCCGAGGAGCAGAACAACCAGGAGGCCGAGGACCCCGCCGAGGAGGACCCGATCGACTGGACCGAGTACCTCGGGGACGGCGCGCTCGACCGCACCTACACGCCGGCGAGCGAGACCAGTGAGGAGTTCCTCGAGAAGGTCCCGGTCACGCGCACCACGCTGGCCGAGAGCCTCATCGAGCAGCTGCACTTCCTGAACCTGCCCGGGGACACCATGCGCGTGGCCGAGTTCCTCGTGGGTTCGCTCGACGACCGCGGCTGGGTCGTGACGCCCATGGAGGAGATCGTCGAGTCGCTGGGCATCCCCGCCGAGGACATCGAGAAGGTGCTGCGCGTGGTGCAGGCCCTCGAGCCGGCCGGCGTGGGCGCGCGCGACCTGCGCGAGTGCCTGCTCATCCAGCTCGACGCGCGCGGCGACCGCGACTCGCTGGCGTGGCGCATGATCCACGACACGTTCGACCACCTCGTGAACCGCCGCTTCCCCGACATCGCGCGCGCGCTCAAGGTGAGCGTGCAGGAGGTGCAGGCCGCGGCCGACTCCATCGCGACGCTCAACCCGCGTCCCGGCACCGCGGTCTCGGCCGAGGACCCCAAGTACGTCACGCCCGACCTGCTCGTCGAGCGCGTGGACGAGGAGTACGTGGTCATGCTGAACGACCGCAACGTGCCCCGTCTGCGCATCTCGTCGGCCTACGAGAGCGTCATGGCCTCGGCCAAGAAGCGCTCCGAGGCGACCACCGAGGAGAAGGAGACCCGCGACTACATCCAGGGCAAGCTCGCCTCGGCGAAGTGGCTCATCCAGACCATCGAGCAGCGCCGCCGCACCATGATCAAGGTCATGAACTGCATCGTGCGCGAGCAGCGCGAGTTCTTCGACCGTGGCATCGCCTTCCTGCGCCCGCTCACGCTGGCCGCCGTGGCGCGCCAGATCGACATGCACGAGTCCACCGTGAGCCGCGTGTGCAGCGGCAAGTACGTGCAGACCCCGCGCGGGGTGTTCGAGCTCAAGTTCTTCTTCTCGAGCGGGCTCGCCACCGACGACGGCGAGGACGTCTCGGCGCGCACCGCGAAGGACATCATCAAGGGGCTGATCGACGAGGAGGACAAGACGGACCCGCTCTCGGACCAGCGCATCGCCGAGCTGCTCCACGAGAAGGGCCTCCAGATCGCCCGTCGCACCGTGGCCAAGTACCGCGAACAGTTGCAGATCCTGCCCGCGCGGCTCCGTCGCCGCGTGGCCTGACCCCGACCCCGAGCGCGCCGCCCGCGTGCGGCGCGTGGAACCGTGCAGATCAACGTCACCGCCCGGCAGTGCGAGATCGGTCCCGAGTTGCGCGCCTTCGCCCAGACCCGCCTCGAGAAGCTGGCCAAGTACGATGCGGGCATCCACGAGATCCGCGTGATCGTGTCGCACGAGCGCAAGTTGCACACGGTCGAACTCACGCTGCATGCGCACCACCACGACACCGTCATCACGGAGTCCCACATCGAGCCCGGGGCGGCGCTGGAACTCGCCGCCGACCGCCTCGAGGAGGCCGTGCGCCGCAGCAAGGACAAGCGCGTGAACGCTCCGCGCCGCGAAGGCCGCGGCGACCACGCCGCGCCGACGGAAGAGGAGTGACCCCGTGAAGTCCCTCAGCATCGCCCGGTTGTTCGAGGACCAGCGCGAGGACCTGCAGCTCGAGCTGCTGTCGGAGTCGCTGGCGTCGCGCTGCGAGATCCTCGTGAGCGACATCAACCGTCCCGGCATGGCGCTGATGGGCTTCGTCGAGAACTTCCTGCCCGAGCGCATCCAGATCCTCGCGCAGACCGAGCTCACGTACCTCGCCACGCTCTCGCCGGCCGACGTGCGTGCCGCCATCGACCGCCTGTTCCAGTTCACGATGCCGCTCATCGTGGTCTGCAAGGGGCTCGAGGTCCCGCCGTACCTGGTGAAGCGCGCGAGCGAGTGCGAGGTGCCGCTGCTGCGCACGCCGATGAGCACGACGCCGTTCATCCACTCGCTCACGGCCTACCTCGACCACATGTTCGCGCCGACCACCAACGTGCACGGTTCGCTCGTGGACGTGTACGGCTGCGGGCTGCTGTTCACGGGGCGCAGCGCGATCGGCAAGTCCGAGACCGCGCTCGACCTCGTGGAGCGCGGTCACCGGCTGGTGGCCGACGACGTGGTCACCATCACCCGGCGCCACGGCGACCTGCTCATCGGGACCGGGAACCAGCTGCTCCGGCACCACATGGAGATCCGTGGCCTCGGGATCATCGACATCCAGAGCGTGTTCGGGATCCGGTCGATCCGCCTGCAGAAGCGCGTCGAGGTCGAGGTCAACCTGCGCGAATGGTCCGACAACGACGACTACGAGCGCGTGGGGCTGGACGAGAAGAAGACGAGCATCCTCGGCGTGCAGGTGCCGCTCGTGCAGGTGCCCATCACGCCGGGCAAGAACATCACCGTCATCGCCGAGGTCATCGCGCTCAACTACCTCGTCAAGGTGTACGGCGGCTTCTCGCCGGCCGAGCGGCTCAACCAGCACATGCTCGAGGTCATGAAGCGCAAGAGCGCCGCCAAGGCCTGGGTGCGCGAGGACACCGAGTGAGCGCGCCCGAGGGGAGTGCGGTGCGCGTCCCGGCGCTCATCGTCATGCACGCCGACCTCGCGCAGGCACTGGTGCGCGCCGCCGAGAAGGTCGTCGGCGCGGTCGAGGACGTGACGCGGCTCTCGAACGAGGGACTCTCGCGGACCGACCTCGAGCAGGCGATCGAGGAGCGCGTGCGTGACTGGCCCCACGGTGGGCTGCTCCTCACCGACTTCTGGGGCGGGTCGTGCCACACCTCGGGTGCGGCCGCCGCGCGGCGCCATGGTGAGGTGCTCATCGTGACCGGCGTCAACCTGCCGCTGCTGCTCGACTACCTGCACAATCGCGAACGCATGGGCGCGGCGGAACTCGCCGAGCGCCTGCAGCAGAAGGGTCGCGACAGCATCCGCGTGCAGCGCTGCGAGCCCGTATGAGCTGGGTGCTGCAGCGCATCGACGACCGCCTCATCCACGGCCAGGTGCTCATCGCGTGGGGCAGCCGTCTGGCCCCGGCCCGCATCTACGTGGTGGACGACGGCGTGGCGGCCACGCCGTGGGAGCGTGATCTGTTCCGCGAGGCCGCGCCCGGCATCGAGGTGCGCGTCACCACGGTGGCCGAAGCCGCCGCCGCGCACGGTACGGAAGCCACCGCCGACGGGGCCGCGTTCCTGCTCGTGCGCGACCTCGCCACCGCCCGCCGTCTCGTCGAGGCGGGGGCCACCCCGGGCGACTGGAACGTGGGTGGGCTGCACTACGCGCCGGGCAAGGACAAGGTGAACGACTACGTGTACCTGGATGCCGCGGACCGCGCCGACGCGCGAGCACTGACCGCGGCGGGGGCCACGCTGGTGGTGCAGGACGTCCCGTCCACGCGTCCGCAGACGCTCGCGGCGCTCGACCCCACGACCGCGCCGTGAGACCCGAACTGCTCGGCACCCTGCTCGTGGGCGGGCTGGCGGCCGTCGAGGCGACGCCGGTCGCCCAGACGCTGGCCTCGCAGCCGCTCGTGACCGCCACCGTGCTCGGGCTGCTGTACGGCGACTGGCCGACCGCCGTGGCGGTGGGCGTCGTGTTGCAGATCCTCGCCGCGAGCACGCTGCCGGTGGGCGCGCGCGTGCCCGAGGACTACGCGGTCGGCGGAGTGGTCGGTGTGAGCGTGGCGCTCACGCTCGCCGCTCAGGCCCCGTTCGAGCACGTGCGTCAGGCCGCGTCGCTCATCGGGGTGCTCGCCGGTCTCGCGACCGCGATCGTCGGCGACCCCATCGTGCGCCGTCAGCGCCGCTGGAACGAGGGGCTCGCGCGCTGGTGCGAATCCGAGATCCGTGCCGGGCGCGAGGGTGCGCTCGGACGCGCCAACCTCGCGGCGATCTCGCTCGCCTTCGGTCTGGGACTGGCGCTCACCGGGGTCGGGCTCGCCGCCGCGCATCTGGGTTCGGCGTGGGTCGGTCGCGAGTCGCTGCGGCTCGCGCAGGCGTGGACGCTGCTGCAGCCGATCTGGCTGGGCTTCGGGTTCGCTCAGTTGCTGCACGCGTTCGTGCAGCGCCGCCTCGAGCGCGCGGGCGTGTTCGCCATCGCGCTCGTGGGCGCGTGGCTCGTCATCGTGGCGGGGGCGCCGTGAGCGGCCTGCCCACGCGAGTCCGTCTCGCCATCGCGATGCGCGCCCACCTGCTGCAGGCGGTCTGGAACTTCGAGCGCCAGCAGGGGATCGGGTGGGCCTACGCGTTCGAGCCCGTGCTGCGCCGTCTCTACCCGCGGCGCGAGGAGCGGCTCGCGCGTCTGGCCGAGCACACCGCGTACTTCAACACGCAGCCTTCGCTGGCCTCGGTCGCGTTGGGTGCGGCCGCACGCGTCGAGGAGGACCTCGCCGCGGGGCAGGGCGACCCGGCCTCGATGCCGCGTCTGAAGGCCGCGCTGGGTTCCACGCTGGCCGCCCTGGGCGACCGACTGTTCTGGCTCACGCTGCGCCCGCTGGCCGCCACGCTCGGCGTGCTGGTGGCCATGGCGCGTCCCGAGCCCGGGGCCGGTGCGCTGGCCCTCTGGCTCGTGTATGCCGTGCCGCACCTGGCGATCCGCACCCTCGGCGTGGGCTGGGGCTACGAGGCCGGCCCGGCCGTGCTCTCGGGCGGGCTGCGCGACCGGCTCGAGGGTGCGGTGCGTGGGCTGGGCGTGGCGGGCTGCGCCCTGCTCGGCGTGGCGTTCGCGTGGTCGCTCGCCCCGGCGGGCGAGCCTCGGCCAATCGGGGTACAGTTCGCGCTCGCTGCGGGCCTGGGGCTGGGGTTGGTGACCGCCTCGCGCGCGCGGCCCTCGCCCACGCGGTGGGCGCTCGTCATCGGTCTCGTCGGGCTGTTCCTGGCCCTGCGGTCCAACGGTTAGACCTTCGGAGGACGGTGTGGCGGAGATCCAGTTGCTCATCCGGAACCAGCTCGGGCTGCACGCCCGTGCTTGCGCCTTGTTCGTCAAGACGTCGTCGAGGTTCAAGTCCGAGGTGTTCGTGTCGCGGGACGACCTCGAGGTGAACGGGAAGAGCATCATGGGCGTGATGATGTTGGCGGCCGAGGAGGGCTCCACCATCACCGTGCGCGCCACCGGCGACGACGAGGCGGCCGCCATCGAGGCGCTGCGCGACCTCGTGGACGGCAAGTTCGGGGGAGAGCCGTGAGGCTGGACGGCATCGCCGCCTCCCCGGGGATCGCCATCGGGCCCGTGCTGCGCATCGAGCCCGAGGTGCTGTCCGTGCGCGAGACCGAGGTCGCGCCCGCCGAGCAGGAGACCGAGCTCGAGTCGTTCCGACTCGCGCTCGAGGATTCCCGCGGCGAGCTCGCCAGCATCCGCGATTCGATCGCGGTCGAACTGGGCGAGCAGGAGGCCGCCATCTACGACGCGCACCTCATGCTGCTCGACGACCCCGAGATGCTCGCGGCGGTCGAGCGCGGCGTGCGCGCGGGCCGTAACGCGGCGTGGGTGTTCCAGGGCGTGATGGCGTCGGTCGCGGCGCGGTTCGAGAAGGTGGACGACGAGTACCTGCGCGAGCGCCGAGCCGACATCCTCGACTGCGAGCGTCGTGTGCTGCGCCATCTGCTCGGTGCCGATCGGCGCGTGCTGCTGCAGCTCGATGAGCCCTCGGTGGTGGTGGCGCACGACCTGGGGCCCAGCGAGGTCGCGCAGTTGCCGCGCGGGCGGGTGCTGGCGTTCGTGCTCGAGGTGGGCGGACGCACCTCGCACGGCGCGATCGTGGCACGCGGGCGCGGCATCCCGGCGGTGGTGAGCGTGAAGGGCGCGCTGCAGGCCATGCCGGCCGGATCGCGCGCCGCGGTGGACGGCTTCCGGGGTGTGGTCGAGCCCGACCCCGACGCCGCCCGCACCGCCCATTACGAATCCCGACGTGAGCGCCTGCGCGCGCAGTCGAGCGCGCTGGAGGCGATGCGCAGCGAACCCGCGGTGACGCTCGACGGACGCCGCATCGACCTGGGCGCCAACCTCGAGCTGCCCGGCGACGCGCCGCTGGCGCTGGAGTCGGGGGCCGACGGCATCGGGCTGTTCCGCACCGAGTTCTTCTACCTGAACCGGTTCGAGAAGCCGACCGAGGACGAGCAGTACCGCACCTACCGCGGCGTCATCGAGCGCATGGCGGGACGCCCCGTGATCTTCCGCACCATGGACCTGGGCGGCGACAAGGTCGCGTCGTACCTCGGCGTGACGCACGAGACGAACCCGTTCCTCGGGTTGCGCGGCATCCGACTGGCGCTCGCCAGCCCCGACATGTTCCGCACCCAGATCCGCGCGCTCTACCGTGCCGCCGCGCACGCGCCGGGGCGGGTGCGCATGATGTTCCCCATGGTCTCGAGCGTGGACGAGCTGCTCCGATCGCTCGAGTTGTGCGCCGAGGTGCGCGCCGACCTCGCGCGCGACGACGTGGCCCACGACCCGGGGGTCGAGGTCGGCATCATGATCGAGACCCCGAGCGCGGTCTGGATGGCCGACGCGCTCGCGCGCCACGCCGCGTTCTTCTCGATCGGGTCCAACGACCTCGTGCAGTACACGCTCGCCATGGACCGCGACAACGAACGGCTCGCCGGACTCTACGAGCCGCTCGACCCGTCCGTGCTGCGCAGCATCGAGCACACCGTGCGCGCCGCGCACGCCGCGGGCCGTTGGGTGGGGGTGTGCGGCGAGATGGCCGGCGACCCGCACACCGCCGTGCTGCTGCTCGGGCTCGGTGTGGACGAGCTCTCCATGAGTTGCTACGACCTGCCGCGCGTGAAGGCCGCGGTGCGGGCGGTGCGGCTGGCCGACGCGCGCGCCATCGCCGAGCAGGCCGTGCGCTGCGATTCCGCGGGACCGGTGCGTGCGCTGGTGCGCGAGCGCGTGGACGCGCTGCTGCCCGGTTACCTCGCCCTCGAGCACAACGGCGGCGCCAACGGTGCGCCCGCCCCGGAGCGCGCATGAGCACACCCGCACTCGAACCCCCGTACGGCGACCGCGACCCGCGCGACATGGCGGGGCTGGTCGATGCGTTGCCCGACCACGTCGAGCAGGCGCTCGCGCGCGTGGCCGAGACCCCGTGGCGCTCGCCGCTCGCCTCGCCGAGCCTACTCGCGCTGGGGGGCATGGGCGGCTCGGCGATCGCGGGCGAGCTCACCGCGGCCGCGTTCGCCGACACCGCGCCGCGCCCGCTGCTCGTGGTGCGGGACTACCATTGGCCCGCGTGCGTGGACCGCGACTCGCTCGCGGTGCTGAGCAGCAACAGCGGCAACACCGAGGAGACGTTGGCGCTCGCACGCTCGACCGCGGAACTCGGCGTGCCCGCTGCCGCCATGGCGAGCGGTGGGGTGCTGGCCGGAATGGCCGCCGAGCACGGCTGGGCGCTGCACCGACTGCCGGGGGGGATGCCGCCGCGTGCGGCGCTGTTCCACGGCTGGGTGCCGCTCACCACGTTGGTCGCGGGCCTGGGCTGGGCGCCCGACCCGGTGCCCGCGTGGCGTGAGGCCGCGGCGGTCATGCGCGAGCGTCGTGCCGAGTGGGGCTCCGCGGTGCCCGAGTCCGCGAACCCGGTGAAGCGCCTGGCGCGCGCCGTCGCGGGCCGGCCCCTGTTCGTGTACTCGGGGCCCGGGCCGGTGGCCGCGGTGGCCACCCGCTGGAGGCACCAACTCAACGAAAATGCTAAGGTGCTCGCCCATTCCGCGGTGGTCCCGGAGCACAACCACAACGAGATCGTGGGCTGGCAGGGCAGCGAGCCGGCCGAGCGGCGCATCGTCGTGGTGCTGCTGCGGGACGTCGAGGACGCGCCCGAGGTGAACACCCGGCTCGACCTCACCGCGGAGTACGCCGAACGGCGTGGGGCGGAGGTGCACACCGTCCGCTCGGTGGGCGGGAGCCGTCTCGCACGGCTCGCGTCGCTGGTGCAGTACGGAGACCATCTGAGCGTCTATCTCGCGCTGCTCGGCGGGGCCGACCCCACCGACATCGCGAGCATCAACGAGTTCAAGCGTCGTCTGTCGGAGCGCGCGAGCGCCCGCTGACGGTTCCCCCGCGGTCCGTGCGCGTGCACGGCCGCCCAGACCAGGAGAGGACATGGCCGCGCGTCACCTGTTCACCTCGGAGTCCGTCACCGAAGGCCACCCGGACAAGATCGCGGACCAGATCTCCGACGCGGTGCTCGACGCCATGCTCGCGCAGGACCGCGCCAGCCGCGTCGCGTGCGAGACCATGGTGACCACCGGCCTCGCCGTCGTGGCGGGTGAGATCACGACCAAGGCGTACGTCGAGATCCCGCAGCTCGTGCGCGAGGTCATCCGCGACATCGGCTACGACGACGCGACCTACGGCTTCGACTGCAAGACCTGCGCGGTCGTGACCACCATCGACCGCCAGTCGCCCGACATCGCGATGGGCGTGGACACCGGTGGCGCCGGCGACCAGGGCCTCATGTTCGGCTACGCCTGCAACGAGACGCCCGAGCTGATGCCGCTGCCCATCATGCTCGCGCACAAGCTCGCGCTGCGCCTCTCGAAGGTCCGCAAGGCCGGTCTGGTGGACTACCTGCGCCCCGACGGCAAGACGCAGGTGACGGTGGAGTACGAGGGGTCGCGTCCGGTGCGCATCGACACGGTCGTGGTGAGCACGCAGCACGCCGACACCGTGACGGCCAAGCGCATCAAGGCCGACATGCTCAAGCACGTCATCATGCCGCTGCTGCCCAAGCGTCTGCTCACCGGCAAGCCGGTGAAGGTGCACGTCAACCCGACCGGCAAGTTCGTGATCGGTGGCCCCATGGGCGACTGCGGCCTGACCGGCCGCAAGATCATCGTGGACACCTACGGCGGCATGGGGCGCCACGGCGGCGGTGCGTTCTCGGGCAAGGACCCGAGCAAGGTGGACCGTTCGGCGTGCTACGCGGCGCGCCACGTGGCCAAGAACCTCGTCGCCTCGGGGCTGTGCGAGCGCTGCGAGGTGCAGGTGGCGTACGCGATCGGCGTCGCCGAGCCCGTGAGCATCATGGTGGACACGTTCGGCACGGGGAAGGTCAGCGACGACCGGCTCACCTCGCTCGTCCGTAAGCACTTCGACCTCACGCCGAAGGGCATCATCGAGTCGCTCAAGCTGCGTCGTCCCATCTACCGCAAGACGGCGGCCTACGGGCACTTCGGCCGCTCGGACTTCGCGTGGGAGCGGACCGACCACGCCAAGCTGCTCGCGCGCAGCGTCTGACGCGGCACGTGGATCGTCACGGGACCCGGTGGGCCACGAGCCCACCGGGTCCTCGTGCATGACGGACGGCGGGGAGGAGGTACACTCACCTTTTCCCGGGCCCGTTCGCGGGCCACGTGGCCGGTGTGTGACGGCCTGCGGATCCGTCCGAGCGGTCCCGTTGAGCCGTCGGGCGCGTGGTCCTATACTCGGCCGGTTCGCGCCGTCATCCCCCATCCCGGTTCGAGGTCCCCCATGTCGTCCGATCCCGAGCGCACCTTCCTGCACGATCTGGCCAGCCCGGTCACCGCGCTGCAGATCACGCTCGCGGCTCTGGCCGAGGACCTCGCCGAGGGCTCGGAGGATGCCGAGCAGGCCAAGCTCGCGCTCTCGCTCACCGAGCGCATCGCGAGCATGCTGAAGGCCCGCCGCAGCGCCCTGCAGGCCGAAGGACGCCCGCCCGAGGGCACCCCGTGAGTCCGGATCGCAAGCTGCGCGTTCTGGTGGCCGACGACGAGGAGATCCTGCGCGAGGTGCTGGCGTTCGAATTCCGGCGCCGGGGCCACGAGGTGGTGGAGGCCTCCAACGGTCGCGAGGCGTTCGACCTCATCGCCGCGCATCCCGTGGACGTGGTGGTCACCGACATCCGCATGCCCGGCGGCGACGGGGTGGAACTGCTGCAGCGCATCAAGGCGCACGACAGCCGGTTGCCCGTCGTCATCTTCATCACCGCGCTGACCGACCTCACGGTCGCCGACGCCTACGACATGGGCGTCGAGGCCATCTTCAGCAAGCCGTTCGACCGCAAGGCGCTGCTCGCGGTCGTCGAGCGGCTGTCGCTGCCCGTCCTGGAACGGCTCTCGACCCCACCCTCGACGCGCGAGGTGGCCGCCGAGGTCGTGCGCGAGCATCCCGATCCCGCGACCGCGCGTACCGAGCATGCGTTCGCGCTGGGGCGTGGAGGGTTCTTCACCGGGGATCCCACCGGCGTGCCCGCCGAGGGCGGATCGGTGATGTTCCGGATCCGTCTGGGGCCCGCCGAGGAACCTCCGCTCGCCGGGGTGGGTGTGGTGCGCTGGCGGCGCGAGCGGCCCGAGGGCGGCCTTCACGCGGGTGCAGGGATCGAGTTCGGCTACCTCGACGATGCCGCGCGTCGTCGCTGGGGCCCCACGCTCTCCTCGCTCGTCGAGATCCCTTTCATCCCGCGCGACTGACCCGCGTCAGCCGCGTGACGTCCCGCGCGGCAGCCGGATGACGAATCGCGTGTTGCGACTGCCGCGGTCGAGCGTGAGCGTGCCGTCGTGGGCGTCCACGATGCGGGCCGAGATGCTGAGCCCCAGCCCCGTGCCCCGGCCGACCTCCTTGGTCGTGAAGAACGGGCTCATCATGCGGGCCGCGACCGTCTCGGGGATGCCCGTGCCGGAATCCGTGATCACCAGGTCCACGGTGTCGTCGTGCTCGAGCCACTCGAGTCGCACCCACGGCATGGGCTGACCCACGACCGCGTCGAACGCGTTGCTGAGCAGGTTGAGCAGCACCTGCGAGATCTCGACGGCACGGCAGCGGAGCGCGACCGGCGAGCGGGGGGGGACGCGTTCGAGTCGCACGTTGCTCTGCCGGAAGCGCGCCTCGCAGAGTTGCAGCGTGTCCTCGACGATGCGGTCGAGCGTGGTGTCCACCATGGGGTCGCGCGAGCTCTCGCGCGAGAAGGTCTTGAGCGAGGCCACGATGCGGGCGATGCGCTCGGCGGCGGTGAGCGTGCGCTGCAGGCCGCGCTCCAGGACCGCGCGGTCCACCTCGCCCTCGTGGGCGATTTCAAGCATCTGCTGGGTGCCGAGCAGGATGGCGGTGAGCGGGTTGTTCACCTCGTGCCCCACGCCCGCGGCCATCTCGCCGAGCGAGGCCAGCTTGGCGGACATGGTCATGACCGCGAGCTGCTCCTGCTCGCGCTGCACCGCCTGCTGGCGCTCGAGCACGGTGGTCATCTGGCGCGAGACGGTGTCGAAGAACCTCAGCAGGTTCTGGTCCACGCGCTGCTCGCGTTCGGCGAAGAACTCGAGCACCGCGACCACCTTGCCCTCCGAGTGCACCGGTAGCGCGACGCCGAAGACCGGGGGGAACCCCTGGAAGGCGGCGCGGCGCCGGAACTTCTCCGAGGGGCGCACGTCGTCGAGCCACTGCAGCTGCCCGGTCTCGTGCGCCGAGCCCACGAACCCCTTGCCCTTGCGGACGACGGTGGCCTCGGTGACGCGCACGAAGTCGAGGTAGCGTTCCGCGTCGGTGCGGTACCAGATGCCCGACGAAACCAGCTCCTCGGGGTCCTCGGGGTTCACGATGAACGCGTGCCCGATGTTCCAGCCCAGTTCCAGGCAGACCTCGCGCAACACCAACTCGATCGCGGGGCGGATGTCGCTGAGGTCGGAGGCGGCCACCGAGACGCGGTGGAGCAGGTCCGAGAGCCGGTGCTCCCACTGCAGTCGGGCGAGCACACCCTCGGTCTTGGCGCGGGCCGTGCGCTCCGAGCTGAGCAGCATGAGGAAGTCGAAGATGCTGTCGCCGACCGGGAAGTCGCCGAAGTCGAGGTTCCACGAGGTGATGCGGTCGGGAGAGGTGAGCGAGGGGCGCAGCAGGAACAGGAACTGCTCCTCACCCGTGCCGGAGCGGATCACCTGCCCGCGCAGACGCATGTCCGGGGGCGAGAGGTCGGCCGCGGTGGGCATGTCGTCGCGCGGACCCAGCAGGAGAAGGTCGCCCACGAGCCGCTCGGGTCGCGGGCGGTCGCCCAGACCGGTGGGACGGTGGACCTCGAAGTACTCCGAGTAGCCACGTCCCACCGCGAGGCTGGGGAACACCTTGCGGATCGAACGCCCGATGTGGAGCAGCGTCCCTTCGCCGTCGGTGACGAGTCCGAACGGGAAGATGCCGTCCCATTGGTCCGAGCGGACGTGGAGGACGATGGGGCTCGATGACTCGGGCGGGGTCAAGGGGGACTCAGGCCGAGAGGCGGAGCTCGAACTCGTCGTGATCGGAGCGCGTGCCGGCGGGGATGTGCTCGATGGCGACCTTCACGTTGTGCTTCTTCGCGAGGCCCGAGAGCAGGCCGCTCACCATGGGGCCGAGGCCCTTGCGGGTCGAGTGGTAGTGCACGCGCAGGGTGTCGGGGCCGGTCTCCTCGACCGTGAACCGCGGCGGGTTCAGGTGCGGCATGACCGAGCCCATGTGGGTGTGCAGGCCGTTCAGGTTCTTCAGGCAGGTGCGGAAGTCGCGCCCGAAGAAGTCCATGATCTCACCGTAGCCCTCGGTGGCGGTGTACGTGACCCAGTACTCGCCGAACGCGAACAGGAGCTGGTCGGCGGGGATGTCGAGCGTCTCGGACGCCGCGCCCACCACCGAGTAGGTGACCGCGTCGGGGTAGGTGTTCATGGCCACGAACTCGTCCACCTCGACGCCGGCCTTGCGCCGGATGTCCTGCCAGACGGACTCGCCGAACCGGTCCACGATGAGCGAACGGACCGCCATGTTCACCATGCCGTACATGCGGGATGACCTCACGAGGACGACCCGGTACCAACCGGGTGGACGAGCTGGGCACGAACGCGGACGAGCCGCGGCGGCCCGGTGCGTGACCGGACGGACTTCCCGCCCATGCTAAGGGAGCCGAGGGGCCCCCGGCAACGCCCACGAGCGTGACCGCGGGGGGCTGTCGTGCGAGGCTGCAGGCCTTCCCGGAGGCTCCATGCGCATCCTCGTGCTCGGCGGTACGCGGTTCCTCGGTCGTCATCTCGTCCATGCGGCGCTCGCCCGCGGGCATGCCCTGACGTTGCTCCACCGCGGGCGGTCGGATGCCAGCGCGTTCCCCGAGGCCGAGCACCTGATCGCCGACCGCGAGGGGGATCTGGGCGTGCTCGCGGGGCGGACGTGGGACGCGGTCGTGGACCCGTCGGGGTACCTCCCCGGAGTGGTCGCGGCCTCGGCGCGGGCACTCGTGGACGCGGTGGGGCGATACCTGTTCGTGTCCACGATCTCGGTCTACGCCGAGCCCCTCGCGCCCGGTGCCGACGAGGACGCCCCGCGCATCCGGCTCGCCGATCCCGGCGTGAGCGAGATGACGCCCGAGACGTACGGCGGGCACAAGGCCCTGTGCGAGGACGAGGTGACGGCCATGTTCGGCCCCCGCGCGACGGTGGTGCGGCCCGGGCTCATCGTGGGGCCGTTCGACACCACGGATCGGTTCCCGTACTGGCCCCGTCGGCTCGCGCGGGGCGGCGAGGTGCTGGCCCCGGGGCGTCCCGACGCTCCCGTGCAGGTGGTGGACGCCCGCGATCTCGCGGTGTGGATGCTGGACCTGCTCGAGCGCGACCGGGCCGGGACGTACAACGCCGTCGGGCCCGAACGGCCGCTCACGATGCAGGAGGCGCTGAGCGGCATCGCGGGCGGCTTGGGCGTGGAGCCCGACCTCACCTGGGTGGACGAGTCGTTCCTGCTCGCGCACGACGTGGTGCCGTGGGTCGGCCTACCGTTGTGGGTGCCCGCCGCCGACGACGCGTTCGCGCGCATGTCGAACGCGCGCGCGCTCGCCGAGGGACTGCGCACGCGCCCGCTCGCCGAGACCGCTCGTGACACCCTGACGTGGGAGCGCTCGCTCGCGCCCGGTGCACGCTCCGTCTCGCCGGCACTGTCGAGCGAACGCGAGCGCGAGTTGCTCGCGGCGTGGCACGCGCGGGGCGGGTGAGGGGTCAGGCGCGCGTTCGACGACGCGTGAGCGTGCGGTAACGGCTCGTGGGCGGGCCGCCCGGCGTCCACGGTTCGCCCTCGAGCGGGTCGCGCACCTCGAGGAACGTCCAGCGCGCGAGGCCGGGGTCGGTCGAGAGCACCTCGCGGACGCCGTGCTCGCGCAGCACCACCGCCAACTCGAACGACCGATCGAGCGTCGTGGCGCCACCCCCGTCGAATCGTGTCAGCACCTCGGCCGCGACCGTGGCGTGACGCTCGGTGGGACCGACGAGGCGGACCTGAGGCGAGCGCACGAGGGTCTCGACGAACGCCCACGCGTCGGCCGGGCGCAGCGGACGCGCGACCGCGTGACGATGGGTGACGAATCCCAGGAACTCGTGCACCGCGCTCCACGGCAGCACCCACGGCGTCTCGCCCCCGGCCAGCGACTCGAGCAGCGCGGCGGCGCGCGCGTGCCCCGGGGCGCCGCGGTTGGCGGCGAGCGCGAGCAGTCCCGCGTCCACGGCGATCACGACTCCTCCGTCGGGCGCGGCGTGCGTCCGGGGCGGGCGGGGTCGAGCAGGAACGGCCCGAGGTCGAACGACGGCAGGGCGACGCGCGCGCGCCGTGCCCCACGGTCCGCCGCGAGGCCGGCGCGCAGCGTGCGCTCGATCGTCTCGGTGAGCGTGCGGCCCTCGGCGGCGGCGCGCTGCCGCAACGAGGCGAGTAGAGCGGGGTCGATCTGCAGGGTCGTTCGTTTCATATGCGAAAGCATAACATAGGCTCGATGACGAGGTGCATGGCGGTGTGGGTGCGCTTGTGCGCGTCACGGCTGTGCGGCATCATCCCCGGGTCCGTACCCACCCATAACCCAAGGAGTGCCCATGGCGGTTCGCAAGAAGACGGCGGTCCAGCGCTCGGTCGACACCGGCGCCACGCCCGGCCACGTGAAGGACATGAAGCTCGCCCGCGAGGGCAAGGCCCGCATCGAGTGGGCCGATCGCAACATGCCGGTGCTGCGCGCGATCCGCGCGCGCTTCGCGAAGGAGCGCCCGCTCAAGGGGCTGCGCATCGCGGCGTGCCTGCACGTCACCACCGAGACCGCGAACCTCGCCCGCACCCTGCAGGCCGGTGGCGCCGAGGTCTACCTGTGCGGCTCGAACCCGCTCAGCACCCAGGACGACGTGGCCGCGGCGCTCGTGCACCACTACGGGATCCCGACCTACGCCATCAAGGGTGAGGACCACCAGACCTACTACTCGCACATCGTCAGCTGCATCGAGGCCCGTCCGCACATCACCATGGACGACGGTTGCGACCTCGTGACGGTGCTGCACACCAAGAAGAAGCAGTTCCTCAAGGACGTCTTCGCCGGCACCGAGGAGACCAGCACGGGTGTGACCCGTCTGCGCGCCATGGCGGCCGACAAGACGCTCAAGTACCCGGTCATCGCGATCAACGACGCCGACACCAAGCACCTGTTCGACAACCGCTACGGCACGGGCCAGAGCACCATGGACGGCGTGCTGCGCGCCACGAACATGCTGGTCGCGGGCTCGACGGTGGTCATCGCCGGCTACGGCTGGTGCGGTCGCGGTCTCGCGGCCCGCGCCAAGGGCATGGGCGCCACGGTCATCGTGACCGAGATCAACCCGGTCCGCGCCCTCGAGGCGGCCATGGACGGGTACATGGTCATGGCCATGGAGGACGCGGCGTCGAAGGGTGATCTGTTCATCACGGTGACGGGCAACAAGTCGGTCCTGCGTCGCGAGCACTTCCTCGCCATGAAGGACGGCGCCATCATCGCGAACAGCGGTCACTTCAACGTCGAGATCGACATCCCGGCGCTGGAGCGCCTGTCGTCGGGCAAGAAGGTCGCCCGGGCCTACGTGGAGGAGTTCCGCCTCAAGGGTGGCAAGCGCCTCTACCTGCTGGGCGAGGGCCGTCTCATCAACCTCGCGTCGGCCGAGGGTCACCCGGCCATGGTCATGGACATGTCGTTCGCGAACCAGGCCATGTCGGTCGAGTACCTGAAGAAGAAGGCCTCGAAGCTGCAGAAGAACGTGTACGTGGTGCCGGAGGCGATCGACAAGGAGGTGGCCCGCCTGAAGCTGAAGAGCATGGGCACCTCCATCGACACGCTCACGCCCGAGCAGGTGAAGTACCTGGCGAGCTGGAGCGAGGGCACGTAGTCCATCCACGTCCCCGTGCAATCGCGACGCCCCGGTGGGTCCTCCCACCGGGGCGTCGTCGTGTCGGGGCTCAGCGGCGGCGGTGCCGGTCGCGGTGGAGGTGGCGCAGCAGCAGCACCTGCCCGTAGTGCCCCGCGTAGTGCTCCACGATGTGGTGCAGGATCCAGCGCACCCGGATCCGCGTGCGTGAGCCGTCCATGCGCTGGCGCACCACGAACCGGTCGAGGTCCGCGTCGCGCAGTTCCCGGACCGCGGTGGTGACGTGGGCGCGAGCCCGGTCCGAGAGCCGGCGGTGGCGCGTGAGCGTCCACCCGGCCAGTGCCGCCGGCGGGCGCCCGTTCGGGGGGAGCGGCAGGCCGTCGTCGTCGGGGTGGATGCCGAGCACGGGGCGCAGGTGCTGCTCCTTCAGGGCCTCGAAGTCGCCGCCCACCGCTCGCACCGCGGCGGGCGAGAACCGGCCGCGGGCCACCTCGATCCAGTAGGTCTCGACCACGGCCAGATGGGCCAGGAGCATGCCGATGGAGTTGGTCCCACGCTGGGGCTGCCACTCCAGCTCGGCGGCCGTGGCGCCGCGCAGGTCCGCCCACAGGAGGGCCCGCAGGTCGTCCAACTGGCTCAGGACACGCCACGTGTCAGCCGAGATGCGGTCGCGCAGGAGCGGGATACCCCAGAGATTTGTGGCGCGCCGCCCG
>JBEGJG010000018.1:0-16015 GCA_041184705.1 Candidatus Eiseniibacteriota bacterium | reverse complement strand
CTGCGAGGAGCAGTTCGGCGTCACGATCCCCGACGAGGACGTGCTGCCCGACCACTTCGAGAGCGTCCGCGCCATCGCCCGCCTCGTGGAGCGCGTGCGCAAGTAGCGTCGTGTCCCGCGCCTAGTGCGGGATCGGCAGCCGGAACAGGTCCTTCGCGTTCCGGCGCGTGATCGCGACCGCCTGCTCGGGCGTCCAATCGCGCAACTCGCACAGGCGTGCGATCACCCGGGTGAGCAGCGACGGTTCGTTGCGGCGCAGCGACCGCGGCTCGGGTTCCAGGTAGGGCGCGTCGGTCTCGAGCACGAGCATGTCCTCGGGCGCGATGCGCACCGCCTCCTCGAGCGCCGCGTGGCCGTAGGTGAGCACGCCACCCAACCCCAGCTTGAAGCCGAGGGCCCGTGCGCGTTCCACGGTGGCGGCGTCCTCGTCGAAGCAATGCAGCACCCCTCCGGCCTGCGGGCGCGCCTCCTCGAGGATCGCGAGCGTGCGTGCGAGCTCGCTGCGCTGGTGGATGACCACCGGCAGCCCGACCTCGTCGGCCAGCGCCAACTGCGCGCGGAACCACGCCTCCTGCGCGTCCATGGGCGCGTAGTCGCGGAACGTGTCGAGCCCGATCTCGCCGATCGCCACCACGCGCGCGTGCCGAGCGTGCTCGCGCAGCGCGGGCAGGTGCTCGAGCCCCACCCTGCCGGCCGAGTTGGGATGCACGCCGACCGCGAGGAACACGTTGGGGTGTTCGGCCGCGAGGGCGAAGCCCTTCTCCCAGATGCCGGGCTCGTAGGCGATCTCGACCATGTGCGTCACGCCCACGTGGCGAGCGCGGTCGAGGACCGCGGTGCGGTCCTTGTCGAAGCGCTTGTCGCACAGGTGGACGTGGGTGTCGATCATCGCGGAGGCCGCGCGCTCGAGTTCAGGCGCCGGTGACGGTCTTGAGGTCGATGCGCGGGAACAGGATGCGCGTCTCGCCCAGGATGCGGCCATCGCCGCCGGCGTAGCGCGGCTGTGCGTCGGCGTCGCGCACGTCGCCCGGCTTGCCGGGCAGCGCGAGCACCTCCCACAACGCCTCGCACTTGGCCGGCATGACCGGCCACGTCCACACCGCGACGAGACGCAGCGTCTCGAGCAGCGCGTTGAGCACCGTCGCCAGCTCCTCGCGACGATCGTCGTGCTTGCCGAGCTCCCACGGCTTGGTGCGGTCCACGAACTCGTTGGCCCGTTCGACCACGTCCCACACGCGCTCGAGCGCGTCCGAGATGCGGATCTCCTCCCACGCCTTCGGCGACTCGATGGCGGCGGTCGCGGCGGCGGCCGTCACGGCCTCCAGCGCGGCGCGCGCCTCGTCGGCGAGCGCTTCGGGGTTCCAGGCCGACGGCACCTGACCCTCGAAGTACTTGTGCACGAGCGTCGTGGTGCGGCTGGCGAGGTTGCCCAGTTTGTTCGCGAGGTGCGTGTTCACGTGCTCCACGAACTGCTCGATCGTGAACTCGCCGTCGCGGCCGGTGGCGAACGAGTCGAGCAGGTAGAAGCGCAGCGCGTCGGCGCCGAACGTGCGCGTCATCTCGACCGGGTCCACGAGGTTGCCGAGCGACTTCGAGAGCCGCTCGCCGCGCGCGTAGATGAAGCCGTGGATGTAGACCTGGCGCGGCAGCGGCACGCCGGTGGCCAACAGCAGGGCCGGCCACAGGATGCAGTGGAACCGGCTGATGTCCTTGCCGATCAGGTGCAGCGCGTTCGTGTAGTAGACGTCCTTCGTGCCCGCCCACGCCGCGCCCGGCTTGCCCTGACCGTCGAGGTCCTTGAACTCGTCCTGGCGCGCGGCGCCGGGACCGCCGACGTCCTTCTGCTTGGCGAGCCACCACAGCGAGTACTTGCGCTCGGGCCAGCCCAGCGCGCTCAGGTAGTTGAGCAGCGCGTCGGCCCACACGTAGGCGACGTGACCCTCACCGCCCTCGATCTCGGTGGGCAGCGGGATGCCCCACTCGAGGTTCGGGCGCGAGACGCTCACGTCGGTCAGCCCGCCCTTGATGACGTTCATGACCTCGGTGCGGCGGTACTCGGGCCAGATGAAGTCGGGGTGCGCCTCGATGTGCTTGAGCAGCGCCTCGTCGTATTCGGAGAGGCGGAAGAAGAAGTTGCTCTCCTTCACCTCCTTGGGCTTCACCTTGTGCTCGGGGCAGCGGCCTTCCTCGTCGAGGTCCTTGTCGGTCTTGAAGCCCTCGCAGCCCTCGCAGTACAGGCCGTCGTACTCCTCCTCGTACAGCACGGGCTCGCCCGTCTTGGGGCTGAGCGCGTCCTTGAGGCGCACGAACAATTCCTCGACCGCGAGGTGGTGGCGCTTGTCCGTCGTGCGGATGAACCGGTCGTACTGCACGTCGAGTAGCTTCCACGCGTCCACGAACGACTTGGCGTTGCGGTCCACGTACGCGGTCGGCGTCATCCCCGCGGCTGCCGCGGCGCGCGCGATCTTCTGGCCGTGCTCGTCGGTGCCGGTGAGGAAGAACGTGTCATCGCCCTTCTGGCGATGACGGCGGGCGATGGCGTCGGCGAGCACCTTCTCGTACGCATGGCCCAGATGGGGCTGGCCGTTCACGTAGTCGATGGCGGTCGTGATGTAGAAGCGGGGCACACAGGGCTCCGGTCAGAGGGGACGAGCGACGGCCGCGAAGTATAGCGGAAACGCCCCGGTCCCATGAGCGCTTGTGCCACAATCGGTTGGCGGGGCGGCCCCCGGGGCCGTGGGCGGCGCGGGCCGAGCCCTGTGATACTCGCTGGCGTACCGCGTACAACCCTGTGTGACGACCTTCGGAGACGCCGTGGCTGCGACCCCCTGGGGCCTGGACCCCGCTCGCGAGGCCGACTGGGACGCGCTCTACGCCGACCAGTTGCCGCGCGTCTACAACTTCCTGCGCTATCGCGTGGGCGACGACGTGCTCGCCGAGGACCTCACCTCGATCGCGTTCGAGAAGGCGTGGGTGGCGCGGCATCGCTACCGCCGCGATCGCGCCGGGTTCTCGACCTGGTTGTTCACCATCGCCCGCAACGTGGCGGTGGATCACTGGCGTCGCCGTCGTCCGCACGAACCGCTCGAGGCCGCATCCGAGGTGCCCGACCCCACGGAGCCCTCGCGGATCGTGGAGCGTCGCGAGTCGCACGCCCGGCTCGTGGACGCGCTCGCCACGCTTCCCGATCGCGACCGCGAGTTGATCGCCCTCAAGTACGGCGCCGAACTCACCAACACCGAGATCGCACACCACACCGGACTCACCGCGAACCATGTCGGCACCCTGCTGCACCGTGCGGTCGGACGACTGCGCGAGCAGCTGGGCCCTCAGGAGGACTGACGATGGACGACCGATTCCTGCACGAGCACCGCCGCACGCCCGACCCCGCGTTCGCCCGTTCGCTGCGCAGCCGTCTGGAGAATCTCGAGGATGAGGCTCCGACGCGCGCGACGCGCCTCCGCCCGTGGCTCGCGGCCGCGGCCGCGTTGGTGGTGGGCGGCGTGGCGTTCACCGTGCCCGCGGTGCGCGTCGCCGCGCAGAACACGCTCGACCTGTTCCGCGTGCGATCGTTCGCCGCCGTGCAGGTGGACGAGGCGCGGATGCGCACGATCGGCGACCTGCAGGACGCGAACCCCGCGGGTGCGTTGATGCCGTTCGAGCGCGACGGCGAGGGTCGTGCTCCCGGGGAGCCGGTCGAGTACCCCACGGTACAGGCCGCTTCGGTCGCGGCCGACCTGCCGGGTGTGCGCACGCCGAGCTCGCTGCCCGCGAACCTGCGGCTCGAGCGCACGGTGGTGACCGGCGAGGGCGAGTCGCGGCTCGTCGTGCGCGCGGAGCGGCTCGAGCGCCTGCTCGACGCGCTCGCGCTCGACGATGTGCGGGTGCCGTCCGGCCTCGACGGCCAGCGCATCGGGGTGCGCGTGCCGCATTCGGTGGTGCAGCACTACGGCAACGGTAAGCGTGAGTTGACCGTGATCGAGGCGCGCAGTCCCGAGGTCTCGCTGCCGCCGGGGCTCGACCTGCGGGAGATGGGCGAGATCGGCCTGCGCGTGCTGGGCCTCGACGCCGCCGAGGCGCGCCGCACCGCCGCGACGATCGACTGGCGCAGCACACTGCTCGTGCCGATGCCCACGAACGCGGCCTCGTTCCGACGCGTCGAGGTGGGGGGCGGACAGGGCCTGCTCGTGAGCATCGCGCCCTCGAAGGACGATTCGGGCAACCGGCGTCGCGGCGGCACCGTGGTCATGTGGAGCCGCTGGGACCGCGTCCACGTGGTGCGCGGCGACGTCTCGGAGCAGGAGGTCCTCGAGGTCGCGCTGAGCCTGCGGTGACGTCCTTCCCGCGGTTCGCCGCCGGGTGCGGTCGCGTGCGAGACTGTCGCGCATGACCGCACCCGCGATCGAGACCGAGCACCTGCGTCGCCGGTTCGGCGACAAGCTCGCCGTCGCCGATCTCACGCTCACGGTGGCGCGCGGCGAGGTGTTCGGGTTCCTCGGCCCCAACGGGGCCGGCAAGTCCACCACGCTCAAGATGCTGCTCGGTCTGCTCGAGCCCTCGGGCGGGCGCGGGCGGCTGCTCGGAGCCCCGATCGGCGATCGCGCCGCGCGTGCCAAGGTGGGGTTCCTGCCCGAGCACTTCCGGTTCCAGGACTGGCTCACGGGTCGTGAGCTGCTGCGCTTCCACGGCCGCCTGTACGGGCTCGGCGGGGCGTCGCTGGAACGCCGCGCCGACGCGTTGCTCGAGCGCATGGACCTGGTGGACGCCGCCGATCGGCCGATCCGCACCTACAGCAAGGGCATGACGCAGCGCATCGGTCTGGCGCAGGCGCTGCTCAACGACCCGCACGTGGTGTTCCTCGACGAACCCACCTCGGGTCTCGACCCGCTCGGGCGCAGGCTCGTGCGCGAGGTCATCCACGAGCTGCGCGCGGGCGGGACCACCGTGTTCCTCAACTCGCATCTGCTCGGTGAGGTCGAGGCGACCTGCGATCGCGTGGTGTTCGTGAAGCAGGGGCGTGTCGTGCACGAGCTCGCCCTGTCCGCCGCGCCCGAGGTGCTCGAGGTGGAGCTGCGCGTCGAGGGCGCGACCGACGACGTGCTGGCGGCCCACGGCACGGTGCTGGAGCGCGAGGGGGACCGGGTGCGCATGCGCATCGCGGACGAGGCCGCCCTGCCGCGACTGGCGGCCGCGATGGTGGGCGCCGGAGCGCGGCTCTACGCGCTCACGCCGCTGCGACGCTCGCTCGAGAGCACGTTCCTCGAGGTCATGGGCGACGACGGGAGGCCCGGATGAGCGCGTTCCTGACGCTCGTGCACCTCACGCTCCACGAGGCCATGCGCCGCCGCGTGCTCGTGGCCACGCTCGTGGGCGCGGCCGCGTTCCTGATCGTGTTCGGCATCGGGTTCCACTTCGTGGTGCGCGACGCGGTGCAGGACACCGCCATGACCGGCATCCGTCGCCGCATGGTGCTCAACCTGTTCACGCTCGCGGGGCTCTACGCCACGCACTTCCTCTCGGTCATGACCTCGGTGCTGCTGCCCGTGGACACGCTCTCGGGCGAGATCGGCAGCGGGGTTCTGCAGACGGTCGCGAGCAAGCCCGTGCGCCGGCGCGACATCGTGCTGGGCAAGTGGGCGGCGTACGCGATCGTCGCGGGCGGCTACACGCTCCTCGTGAGCACCGGCGTGCTGCTGGTCGCTCGCCTGCTCGGGGGCTTCACACCCCCGGGGCTCTCGACCGGACTCCCGCTCATGGTGTTCGAGAGCATGCTGTTGGTGACGTTGTCCATCTTCGGCGGCTCGCGGTTCTCCACCGTCACGAACGGCATCCTCGCGTTCGCGCTCTACGGGCTGGCGTTCATCGGCGGCTGGGTGGACCAGATCGGCACCATGGTGGACAACGCGGCCGCTCGGAACGTCGGTACGGTGGTGAGTCTCATCATGCCGAGCGAGGCCATGTGGCAGCGCGCGGCGTACCACATGCAGCCCGCGATCATGCGCGACCTCGGGCTGTCGCCGTTCTCGCCCGCGTCGCTGCCGAGCGTCGCCATGGTGGTGTGGGCGGCGGGTTGGGCGCTGTTGCTGCTCGTGCTCGCGGTGCGCGGGCTGCAGCGTCGCGCCCTGTAGCGATCCGCCTCAGGCGGGCGGCGGGCCGTCGCTGGCGGGCTTGCGCTTGCCGCACGAGCAATCGCCGCACTTGTGGTACGGCCCCGGGGGCAGCTCGTCGTAGGCGATGCGGTGCTCGGCGCCCTCGTCGTCGCGCACCCACACGACCTCGCCGTAGGCCGCGGTGCGCGTCACCACGACCTCGCCCTTGCCGGTGCGGATGCGCGTGCCCACCGGTGGCAGCTTGGCGGCGCTGTCGCGGTACTGCGCCAGTTCGTACGACAGGCAGCACATGAGCCGACCGCAGGCGCCCGAGATCTTCGCCGGGTTGAGCGACAGCTCCTGCTCGCGCGCCATCTTGAGCGTGACGGGATGGAAGCTGCGCATCCAGGTGGAGCAGCAGAACGCGCGCCCGCACGGACCGCAGCCGTCCACGCGCTTGGCGTGGTCGCGCACCCCGATCTGGCGAAGCTCGATGCGGGTCTGGAACCGGCTCGCGAGATCCTTCACGAGCTCGCGGAAATCCACGCGCTGCTCGGCGGTGAAGTAGAAGGTCATGCGGTTGCGGCGCAGCGTGACCTCGACCTCGGTGAGGTGCATGTCGAGTTCGCGGACCTCGATGCGCTGCTGGCAGTACGCCTTCGCCTCGCTCTCGAGGGTGGTGTTGCGCGACTCCTGCGCGAGGTCCTCGGCGTCGGCGCGGCGCAGGATCTCGCGCGTGACCGGCCCCGGGCGCTTGAGCTCGATGAGGGTCGGGTCCTTGAGCAGCACGGTGCCCAGCATCTCGCCGTGCTCGCCCTGCACCACGACGCGGTCGCGCAACCGGATGTCATGGTCGTGCGCGTTGAGGAAGAACTCCCGGCGTGAACCACGCAGGGAGACCTGGACGATCTGCGGCATGCCAGGACCTCGAAGGCGGAACGGGTCCGCCGAACGTCGCCCGCGAACGGGCGAACGGGGATGTCTCGGGTGTGTCGGGGGCGCTGGGCACGGGGCACAGCGCTATCGGGAAGGCCCCGCGAGGGGCTCGTAGGGGGGAGTCTAGCAGACCGCGCCGGTCGCACCGGGTGCGATCAGAGGTCCCAGCGCCCGGTGGTGTGGGCCGGCCAGCGACCCTCGCCCATGCGGCTCCCGGCCACGCGGGCCAAGGTCGAGAACAGGGTCAGGTCGGCCGAGACGTTGCCCTCGATGCTGCGCAGGGCCTCCTCGATCACCATGAGCCGCCGCCGCACCTCGCTGGCCTCGATCGCGGGCGCGAGCGCGCGCAGCTGGGGCAGACGGTCGCGGTTCACGATGCCCGCCTCGTCGCCGCCGTAGCGCAGCCGCAGCAGGTCGCGCAGCCAGAGCTGGTGGAACTCCATCATGAGCCGCAGCTCGTCGCGCTTGGCCTTGCCGAACGCGGTGTAGGCCTGCACGCCCTGCCAGAGCGCGGCGGGTTGACCGTCGAGCACGGACTTGAGCAGCGTGATGGCGCGGTCGCGCTGCTCGGCCATGGGCGGAGTGGCGTCGCGCATGACGAGGGCGCGGCCGAGCGAACCGTTGGCGAGCGCGGCGAGCAGCGAGGCCTCGGCTTCCGCGACCCCGGCCTGCTCCACGAGCACGCGCCGCACGGTGTCCTCGGACAGCGCGGCGAACCGCACGCGCTGGCAGCGCGAGCGGATGGTCACGGGCACGCGCGACAGGCGCGAGGTGGTGAGCACCCACACGGTCGCCTCACCGGGTTCCTCGATGCTCTTGAGGAGCGCCGAGAACTGGTCCTCGCGCATGCGATCGCAATCGCGCACCACGACCACGCGGCGGGCGGCGTTGTGCGGGCGGTAGCCGAGCTGCGCGATGAGCTCGCGGGTCTGTCGGATGCGGATGCTCGCGGCGCGCTCGTACTGGAACACGTAGAGCGGATCCTTGCGCAGGCCCTCGAGCGTCTCGGTGAGGTCCTCCTCCTGCTCCTTCTCGTCCCCTTCGAGCGGGAACACGAACGGCAGGTCGGGATGCCCGAGCGCGAGCGACATGCGACAACCGCGACAGGTGCCGCACGCGTCGTCGCCGGTGGCCGCGACCGGTTCGGGCTCGGCGGCGCCGAACAGCGACGCGCCCTCGTCGGACGGGCGCCCCCCGGACACGCGCTCGCACAGCGCCGCACGCGCGAACGCCAGTGCGGCCGTGCACTTGCCCACGCCCGGCGGGCCGTGGAACAGGTAGGCGTTGCCGTAGCGGCCGCGGCCCACGATGCCGCGCAGGAACGCGGACACCTCGGGCTGGCCGAGCAGGCCGGAGAGGTTCACCTCGAGCATGGCGGGAGTCTACGCCATCGGGCCGCGTGCGGCGCGAGGGGTCAGCGCAACCAGCCGCGCGGGTCGAGCGCGGACGAACCCTTGCGGACCTCGAAGTGCAGGATGGGCCCCTTGAGCGAGCCCTCCTCGCCCGAGCGGCCGATCACCGCACCGGCCGCGACCTCGCGTCCCAGGGCGACGCCGACCTCGGAGAGGTGGCTGTAGATGGTGTAGTAGCCGTCGCCGTGGTTGAGCACCACCAAGCCACCCGCACCACCGTAGTCGTCGTCGGCCGCGTCCACGCGTCCCTTGGCGACGGCGCGGACCGCCGTGCCGACCGCGACCCGGATGTCGATGCCCTCGTTGCGCACCTGCGTGCCGAAGCGCGGGTGCGTCTCGATGCCGAACGTGCCCACGACCTCGCCGCGCACGGGCCAGTCGAGTGCGCCCTGTCCGCGCGCGAAATCGCCGCTGTACGGCTGCGGGTCGCGCCCCTGTCCGCGTGCCTTGTCGGCCTCGGCGCGACGCTGGCGCTCGAGGCGCGCGAGCAGGGCCTGCAGTGCGCGCGCGTTGCGTTCGAGCTCGGCCGCGGCGGCCTCGTAGTCCTCGCGCCGCGACTGGATCTGGCGCACGTTGGTGGCGTGCTTCTGGCGCAGCCCGGAGAGCTTGCGGTTCTCCACCGTCACGTTCTTGGCCGTGCGCGAGACGTCCTCGATGTTGCCCTGCAGCTTGCGCTCGTTCTCCTCGACCAGCGCCTTCTCGGCGCGCACGTTCTCGAGCAGCGAGCGGTCCTGCTGCGCGATCATGGTGAGGTAGTCCCAGCGCACGAGCAGGTCGGCGAACGACCGCGTGCTGAGCAGCACCTCGAGGTCGCGCGTCGGGCCGGTCATGTACATGTTCCGCAGGCGCAGTGCGAGTCGCTTGCGCTGCTGCGACAGCGACTCGGTGCTGCGCTGCAGGTTCGCGCGCGTCAGTTCGAGCTGCTGGTCGAGTCGCGCGCGTCGGGTCTGCAGCGAACGGATGCGGCGGCGCGTGGCCGAGAGCTGGCGCTCGGTGCGGCGCAGCTCGTTGAGCGCGCGCGTCTCCTGTCCCTTGAGCGCGCCGGCCTGCGCGCGCTTCTCCTGCGCCTGACGGCGGATCGCCTCGAGCTCGCGGCGCTTCTGCGCCTCGAGCGTGTCCTGCGCGTGCGGGGCCGCGGGCCACAGGCCCACGGCCAGCAGCGCGACGAGCGCGAGACGCCAGGGACGCGACCGCATCACGAGCCGATCGTCCTCAGGATGCGGGCGAGCGCGGCCTGCGCCGCCGCCCACGACACGGCCACCGCGGCGACCACGAACCCGACCGCCGAGGTCCACGGCAGGAACGACAGGTCGTGCAGGCGCATCCCCACGGTCTGGCGCAACATGAACGCGGCGAGCAGCGCGACCAGTGCCGCGATCGAGGTCTGCAGCATCGCCTCGATCACGTACGGGGTGGCGATGAAGCGGTCGCTGGCGCCCAGTCGCAGCAGGATCTCGACCTGCGAGCGGCGCGCCAGCACGGTGAGGCGGAGCGTGTTGTAGAGCACCAGCACGATGGCGAACACCACGATGGCGCCGATCGCCCACGTCGCCAGCCGCACGCCGCCCGAGAGCTCGTCGAGCTGGCGCACGTACTCGCCGCCGAAGCGCACCGCGTCGACCTCGTCGAAGCCCTCGATCTGCTCGGCCGACTGCTGCATGGCGGTGTAGCTGAGCAGTTCGGGCTTGAGTCGGATGTGGTACGAGGCCGGCAGCGGGTTCGTGTCCACGCCCTGCAGCAGTTCGCGGTCGGCGATCTGCTCCGAGAAGCGCGCCCAGGCCTCCTTGGGGCTCACGTACGTGGGCTCGCCGAAGTACTGGCGCAATTTGTCCTCGAGCACGGTGCGTTCGGATTCCCGCACGCCGTCCTTCAGGTACACGATCATCTCGCGCCGGTCGCCGAGCGCGCGCAGGGCCTGCCGCACGTTGTGGTCGAGCACGAGGAACAGTCCGCACAACGTGAGCGCCGCGGTGAGCGAGACCACGCTGGTGAGGGCCAGTCCGCGGTGCGCGCGGAACAGACGCCACGCCTCGTTCCAGTGGAAGGGATGCATGTCAGGACCCTCCGCCGGGGTTCGTGAACAGGTCGGGTTGGCCCGGCGCGTCCGGGCTCGTCGGCGTCGCCGGAGCCACGGGCGCGGGCGGTGGGGTGGGCGCAGCCGCGGCCGGCGCGTCCGCCACGGCGGGCGCTGCTGTCGCGGCGGTCGTGACGCTCGCGACCGGGGTGGTCCCGCCCGCGGGTGGGGCCGGATCGCCGCTCGAGGCGGGCGGCATGTAGGCCTTCGCGTCGGGGCTGGCGCCGTTCGTCTCGGTGAGCCGGCCGTCGGCCAGCACCAAGCGACGGCCACCGATCGCCTCGGCCACCTCGGCGCGCGTGGTGCCCACCAGCAGGGCGGCGCCCTCGCGGTGGATGCGGAGCAGCAGCGCGAGGATCTCCTGCGCGCTCCTGGGCTCGAGTGCCCCGGTGGGCTCGTCGGCCAGGATGAGCGCGGGTCGGTTCACGATCGCACGCGCGATGGCGCAGCGCTGGCGCTCGCCGTAAGACAGCTCGGCGGGCAGCAGGTCGCGGTGCGCCTCGAGTCCGACCTCCTGCAGCGCACGCCGCACCTTGGGCGTGACGTCGGCGTCCTCGAAGTGCCCGGCGATGTGCAGCGCGATCGCCACGTTCTCGAACACGGTGCGGTCCGCGAGCAGGCGGAAGTCCTCGTACACCACGCCGATCGTGCGACGCAGCAGCGCGCGGTGCGTGCGACCGAGTCGCCCGCTGCGGAAGCTACCCACGGTGACCACGCCCGAGGTGGGCTGCGTCTCGTGCGTGAGCAGGCGCAGCATGGTCGTCTTGCCGGCCGCGCTGTGGCCCAGCACCACCACGCACTCGCCCTCGTCCATGCGCCACGACACGTCGTCGAGCGCGAGGCGCTCCCCGTAGCGCTTCGTCACGTGTTCGAATGAGATCATCGCGCCTCCTGGCGGCGGTCCCGCATCCTGCGGTGTCCCCGTTCGACTAGCGGTACTCGATCTGGGCCTTCGCGCGCAGCGTCTTGAGCCACGCCTCGTACTTCTCGCGGAACTGCGCCTGGGCCACGGCCTCGGGCAGGTCCTCACGGATCTCGGCGAGCTCGTACTCGCGCTCGGCCTTGCGTTCGGTGACCTTGAAGATGTTGAGGCCCTGCGCGGTCGGCAGCACGTCGCTGATCGCGCCCGGCTGCAGATTGGCGAGACCGTCGCGCAGCGCGGGCTGCAGACCCCCGAGGCTCACGAAGCCCACATCGCCGTCGGGACCGGCCGCACCCTGGTACTGGCTCCAGCGCTTCACGAGCGCGGCGAAGTCGCCGCCCCGCGCGGCCTGCTCGCGCACGGCCTGCGCCAGCTCGACGGCGCGCTCCACGTCGGCCTCGTTGGGCGTGACGCGGATGAGGATGTGGCGCGCGTGCATCTCCACGATGGGGCGTCCCTGCACGTCGAGCGAGTCGCGGCCCTTGGCGTCGGTGACCGTGTCGCGCTCGATGGGCTGCACGAGGTGCCAGCCGAACGGCGTGCGCACCGGCTGCGACAGACCGCCGTCGGGAAGCGAGAACGCGGCCTCCTCGACCGCGGGCTCCATCTGGCCGCGACGGAAGAACCCGAGGTCGCCGCCCGACTGCGCGCTGGCCGGGTCCTCGGAGGCCTCGGCCGCGACCTTGGCGAACTTCTCACCGCCGCTGATGCGGCGTCGCAGCGCCACGATGCGGTCGCGGCCCTCCTTGAGGCGCGCCGAATCCGGCGTCGGCACGATCTGGATGACCTGCAGGCGGAGCTGCGGCGGCACCTTGGGGAAGCGGTCGCGGTGCGAGCTGAACCACGCCTCGGCCTCGGCCTGCGGTACGGGCTTGCGCGGGAACATGCGCTGTACGAGCCGCTGCATGATCATCTGCTGCTCGAGCTCGCCCTTGTAGCGCTCGCGCAGGCGCGCCTCGGTGGTGTTCTCGCGCCGCAGCTGCTCCTGGAAGCGCTCCTCGCCGCCCAGACGCTCCTTGGCCTCGGCGATCGCGGTGTCGATCTGGCGGTTGAGGTCGGCGGCGGTGACGGTGACGGCCTGACGGCGCGCCTCGGCCAGCACGAGCTTGTCGTCGATGAGCTGGTCGAGGATCTGGCGACGCAGCGTGTCCACGAGCGTCGAGTCCGGGCGCATCTGGTTGCGCTGAAGGAACAGGAACAACTGCTCCTCGACGTCGCTCGCCAGCACCGGTTCGTCGTTCACCATCGCGGCGATGGCGTCGAGCTCGGCGTCGTCCGCGCCGGGCGGCGGCGTGCTCGGCGGCGCGGTCCGGGCCGCGGGCGCGGTGGGTGTGGCGGGCAGGGGCTTGGCGGACGGCTTCGCGGACGGCTTCGGCTGCGCGGCGATCGCCGGGAGTGCGAGGGCGATCAGGACGGCCAGGACGAGTGACGGGGTGCGGCGCAGGGGTCGCGACAAGACGGTCCTCCGTTCGGGTGCGGTCGCTCCGGGGGAGCCCGAGGCGCCGGAGCGGGAGTCGCCCGCAGTATAGCCATGACGACCGTCCCCGCCCACCGGGGTACGCCCCCGGCGGCGTCGGATTCCGATGCGGACCGCATGGTTCACCGTTCCCGGACAGGGGTGCGTTCGTCGCCCCGGCACCGCGTCCGTCCCCCGGAGGACTCCCTCGCGCTTCCCCGCTGTGCGAAGGTGTGCGCGTGAGCCCCTCGTTCCCGACCCGCCGCGTGCTCGCGATCCTGCTGCTCGTCGCCGGATTCGCGATGGCGCTCCCGCGTTTCCTCACGCACGGTCCGTATCCCCGCCTCGGTGCGCGGGTCACGGTCGACGGCGTGGTCGAGGAGATCCTCGGTCCGCCCGCGGCCGGACTCCTGCAGCCCGGGGACCGCCTGCTCTCGCTGGACGGCGTGGAGATCGGCGATCCCGAGGCGCTGGCGCGGCTCACGCAGGACGGTGTGCCCCGCGGTCCGCTCGAGATCGTGTACGAGCACGACGGGGTCGTGCTCGCCACGACACTGCCGCCCACGCGCCTCTCCCCGTGGCAGCGCTTCCGACTCGCGGCCGCCCCGATCGGTCTGGCGATCGCAGCCCCTGTGGTGGCGTTCCTGCTCGCGTGGCGTCGGCCCGATCTCGTCACCGCGCGCGTGTTCCTGGTCTACACCCTGCTCTTCGCGCTCGGGGTGCTGCGTGCGGTGCTGCCCTACGCACAGGGGGAGGCGTCGCCGTGGCTGCGATCCCACCTGCTCCTGTACGAGACGCTCGTCATGTTCTACCCCGCGGCGTTCCTGCACTTCATGATGCTGTTCCCGCACCCCCGTCGGTTCGCACGCGACGGGATGCGACGCGTCTGGAGCATGGCGATCGTGGCCAACTACGTCGTCGCCGCTGCGCTCATCGTGATCGTGCATCTGCCCTGGGGGATGCCGCCCGAGGTGCTCACCCGCGACTGGCCGGCCGTGGCCACGCTGCTGGGCACCGCACTCCTGCTGCAGCGCTACCTCTCGCGCGGCCCCGGGTGGGCCCCGGATGCGCCCCAGCGCGTCCTCGCCGTCGTCGTCGCGATCGCCATGCTCGCCAGCAACCTCGTGTTCGGGGGCGAGACCCTCGAGGCGTGGCTCGTGCGCCTGCTCGAGGCCGCCCCGGCGCACCTCGTCTTCACGCTCCTGTTCGCGCTGTGGCTGGTGACGCCGTTCCTGCTGTCGTACCTGATCGCGGACGACCCGATGTTCGATCCGCGGCGCATCATCGTGGGCGGGCTGCCGTACGCGGTCCTGTCGGCGATGCTCGCGGCGGTTTACCTCGCGATCGTGCTGGGCGGGCAGCGGTTGTTCGCCGACGTGACCGGCGAACAGACGCTCGGATTCAACCTGCTCGCCGCGCTGGTGCTCGCGTTCGCCTTCGCCCCGTTGCGCGATCAACTGCAGCGCTTCCTCGCGCGACTGTTCGGACGCGACCTCGAGGCTCTGCGTCGAGCGCTCGACCGCACCGACGACCGGCTGCTCTCGGCGCTCGACGCCGACGAGGTGCGGGCCGCGGTCGAGCGTGGTTTGGAGGAGGGCCTCGGGCGTACGGTGGTCCTGAACTGGGGTGCCGAGGGAGGGCCCGCGCTCCTCTCGCCCGAGACGCTCCCGCGACACGCGCGCGGTCCGGTCGTGGCCCTGCTGCGGCACGCCGCGGTGCGCATCGAGAACCTGCGCCTCTCGGCCGAGCGCGTGGCCGCGACCCGTGCGGAACTTCGCGCACTGCAAGCGCAGGTCCAGCCGCACTTCCTGTTCAACGCGCTCAACGCACTCGCCTACCTGATCGAGACCGACCCGCGCGCCGCCCAGCGCTTCACGGGACGGCTCGCCGACATGCTGCGTTACACGGTCGAGGCCGGGAAGCGCGTCGCGGTCCCGCTCGCCGACGAGGTGGCGTTCGTCGAGGACTACCTCGGGGTCGCGCGTGAGCGGTACGAGAACGCCATCGAGTTCACGACCGCGATCGAACCCGGGCTGGCGACGGCCAGCGTGCCGCCGTTGCTGCTCCAGCCGCTGGTGGAGAACAGCCTCAAGCACGGCCTGCCCAACGGCGATCGCACATTGCACCTCATGCTCGAGGCCCGACGCGAGGGCGACCGCTTCGTGCTCCGGTTCCGCGACGACGGCATCCCGCGCGGCGCGGCCGCGGCCGGGACGGGTGTGGGGCTGGAGAATCTGGAGCAGCGTGTGCGGCACTTCGGGGGGCCCGAGGCCCGCATGACCGCGGCGCGCGACCCCGAGGATGGTTTCGTGGTGGACATGACCTGGCCGGTGTCGGAAGGGGAACGGGAGTGACGATGGAGCGCAGGATGCGGGTGTTGATCGCCGACGACGAGCCGCGCGCGCGGCAGTTCCTGGAGCGCCTGCTCGTGGAGCATGCGACGGTCGAGGTGGTGGGCGCGGCCAAGGGTGGGGCCGAGGCGTTGGAGATGGCGCAGCGCCTGCAGCCCGACGCGGTGTTCCTCGACATCCAGATGCCCGACCTCTCGGGGCTCGAGGTCGCGCGCCACCTGCGCGGCGCGAACGCGCCCGTGGTGGTGTTCGTCACCGCGCACGACCAGCATGCGGTCGAGGCGTTCGAGCTGGCCGCTCTGGACTACGTGCTCAAGCCCATCGCGCGCGAACGGTTGGCCGCCACGCTCGAACGCGTGGCGCGTGAGGTCTCGTCCGGCGGGGGTTCGCCCGCGCGCGTGACCGAGGTGGCGCGTGAGCTCGCATCCGAGCCCGGATCCCATGCGCCGCTCCACCGGCTGCCGGTGCGGCATCGTCGCGAGGTGCGCCTGCTCGACCTCGCGCAGGTGCCCATCGTGTTCTCGCGCGACCGACTCGTGCTGGCGCGCTCCGAGGGGCACGAGTACCTCGTGGACTACACGCTGCAGGAGCTCGAGGAGCGTCTGCCCGCACACACGTTCGTGCGCGTGCACCGAGCCGCGCTGGTCAACCTCGCCTCGATCGAGGGTTACGGCACCGAGGACGGTGTGCTCGTGCTGCGGCTCAACGACGGTACGCGCGTCGAGGTGAGCGAGCGGCGTGCCGCCGAGGTGCGACGCCGACTGCGTTGATCGGA
>JBEGJG010000017.1:0-18409 GCA_041184705.1 Candidatus Eiseniibacteriota bacterium | reverse complement strand
GCCGTCCACGCCCATGGCGATCGCGTCGGCGAGCAGCAACACCCAGAGCGGGCTGGTGCTGCCGTAAACGCGCTCGCCGGCGTTGAACACGAAGCCCTCCCCCCCGGCGAGGTGGCGGGCGTACTGCAGGTGGATGAACGTGTCGTCGGTCAGGTAGTCGCGCAGCGGCCACGCGAGCGCGGTGCACACCAGCAGTGCGACCACCAGCATGACGCGTTCGAATCGCGCGGTCGGGGTCATTTCCCACCCCCGGTCACGAGTGCATCGAGTTCGCGGGCGAGCGTGCCCGCGAGCACGTCACGACGGCGCTCGTCGAGCCACGCGGGGCGCGCGTCCGGAGCGCGGCCCTCGGCCGCGTGCCGATGCAGACGGGTGCGCAGCTCGTCGGCGAGCGCGGCACGGTCCCCCGGTGCGAGTCGCGTCCCGCCTGCGCGCCGCACGAGATCGGCGGCCTCGTCCCCTTCGCGCAGCAGCGCGACCACCGGACGCCCGGTGTCGAGGTACTCGTAGGTCTTGCCCGGCACCATGGTGCGATACCCCTCCCCACGCGGCTTCCACAGCAACAGCACGTCGGCGCTCGCCTGGAGTTGCCGCGTGGCCGCATGCGCGAGCGGTCCCGGCCACTCCACCACACCGTCGAGTCCGAGCGCGCTGGCGCGCTGGGGCCAGGCGTCGTCGTGCGGCCCCGCGAGCGTGACGCGCAGACGGTCGCGAAGCGCGGGCTCGGCGACGAGCACGTCGTGCACGGCCTCCAGCAGGGTGCCCGCATCCTCCATGAGCGACAACGTGCCCGTGAACACGACCCGGAACACGTCGAGCGCACCGGCCGTGGCGACCGGGGCGGGCGCGGGCTCGAAGCCGTTGGGCAGGAATCGGAGCCGACGCGGACGATCCGTGACACGGGCGGCGAGCTCGTCGTGATGCGTGCGCGAGGCGGCGAGCACGAGGTCGGCGCCCGCGAGCACCCCCGACTCGAGGGCGCGCTGGCGCGCGGCGTGCCACGGCGTGGGAGGACGACGGAAGTGCGATCCGATCCACGGGTCGCGGAAGTCGGCGACCCACGGCACGCCGTACGACCTCGCCACACGACCCGCGGCGAGGTGCACGCTGTCGGGCGGGGACGAGCCGAGCACCGCATCCACGCCACCGGCTGCGAGGCGCTCGGACAACGCGTGCGCGGCGCGGCGCGACCAGCCGACGTACGAATCGGGCAACAGCACGAGATCGGAGAGCGTGCGCAAAACCGAGAACCCGGCCGTCGAACGCCGCCCTCCCACGCCCGCGACGCGACCGAGCCGGAGCAGCGACGCGAGCGCGCTCCCCCCCGTGACGCGGATCACCTCGGTGCCCTCGGGCACCTGCCCGAGCAGCGACTCGTCACGCACCCAGTAGTCGTGCGGCCCGGCGCACACCACGGTGCACGCCCAACCGTGCGCCGGCAGGTGACGCGTGAACGACAGCACGCGATGGACGCCACCGCCGGCGAGCGGCGGGTAGAAGTAGGCCAGCACGAGCAGCCGTCTCACGCCGCTCCTCCCTCGAGCGGACGACCCGCGACGAGTCGCTCGAACCAGTCCTCGATGCGCGCGAGGTTGCGGTGCCAGTCGCCACGTGACTCGATGACCGCGGCATTGCGCGCGCGGGCCTGCGCGGCCCACTCGGGATCGTCGAGCGCACGCACGATCGCGGCGGCGCAACCAGCGGCATCGCCGGGCGCGAACAGTCGCGCCCCCTCGCCCTCGGACACCCACTCGCGATTGCCCTCGAGGTCGCTCACCACCGGCAGCGCGCCGCACGCCATGGTCTCGAGCAACGACTGCGAGGTGGAGTCCGAACGCGAGGCCGACACCACCACATCGGCGCGACCGAGCAGGTCGGCCATGTCCTGCGGCTCGAGGCGCCCCGTGAACAGCCAGCGCCCTGCGGGTAGGCGCTCGGTGGCCAGCCGCTCCAACTCGGCACGGCGCGAACCGTCGCCGGCGACGACCAACATCGCGTGCGGCCGGGCCGCCAGCACGACCGCGGCCGCCTCGATCACGGTGGGCAGGTCGTACACGTCCTCGTGCATGCGCACCGAGGCGAGGAGCCCGGGCGTGCGCGCGTCGTTCGGGCGGAAGCGGGCGCGATCCACGCCCCACGGCAGCGCACGCACCACGCCCGGGTCGGCCCCCGCCTCGCGTGCGGCGCGCGCGAGGTTCTCGGCATCGCACAGCACCAGTCGCGCACGACTCAGCGCGAAGCGGGCGCGCATGCGCTGTCCCGCGCCTGCGCGTGCGGCGAGCAACAGGTCGCTGCCCCACGCCGCGATGGGCGCGTGCGGCGAGCAACAGGTCGCTGCCCCACGCCGCGATGGACAGCGGCTGCCGACCGACGAGAGCGGCGAGCACGCCGTAGTTGGGCACGTAGTGCGCATCCACCAGATCGGGGGCGAACGCCGCCAGTTCGCGCGCCAGCCGCGGGGCGGCGAGCGGGTAGCGCAGCACACCCGGCAGTCCCACCGACGGCAACCGCACCACGTCCGGGAACCTGGACGGCGGCGGCTCGAGCGAGAACAGGCGCACCTCGTGACCACGCGCACGGAAGTGCTCGACCCAGCGTGTCGTGTGCACGACCGAAGCGTTGCCGAGCGTCGCGATCCTCATGCGCCCTCCCCGGCGGCCCGCCCGCGGCGGCGAGCGGCGATCCAGCGCAGCATGGCGGGGGCGTGCCGCTCGTCGAGCACACGCACCGGATGCAGCACCCCTACCGCGCCGAGCGACTGCTTGAACGAGGCCACGAGCGGCAGGCCCAGACTCGCGCCCAGGTTGACGCGTCGCACACCGCGCGCACGCGCATGCTCGGCGATGCCCCACACGAGACGTAGGAACGCGTGATGACGGCGCCCCACGGGATGCGTGCCCGCCCACCACAGGAACGTCTCGTGCGCGCCCTCGAGCGCGAGCGTGGCCGAGACGAGCCCGGACGGCGAGCGCAGCGTCCACAGGCGCGCGAGGGGTCCGTCGGCGTCCGACGCCGCGAGCAGTCGGCGCGAGATGTCGAGCGGCAGCGGACGGTGCCCGCCCCAACGCACCGACTGCGCGGTGTGCAGCGCGTGCGCCTCGTCGAGCGCGTCGGGTTGCTCGGCGAGCGTGTACGGCGCGTCGAGCGCGTGGTCGAGCGCCTGCCGCTGCTTGCGAGCCATGGCGGCCCGCCGCGCTTCGAGTCCCTCCTCGAGCGGCAGGACGGCGGTCTCCACCATGCGCACCGCACCCACGTCGGCGAAGGCCGCCGAATCGGGCTCCGGCCCGCCGGGACGGTAGAGCGACCACGTCCCCCCTGCGACGCGCTCCGTGTGCGCGAGCGCGGCGAAGGCGTGCGCGCACGCCGCATCCACGCGCGCATGCGCTCCGGGCCGCGCGAGCGGGGCCGCGGGCAGCATCCATGGCAGCGCGTGCAGTTCGCGCCACGGGCCGCGTCGCACGAGCATCACCGGCGCCCCACCCGCCAGCCCCTCGGCGTCACGCACCTCGATGACGCGCCAGGCGAAACCCGGGAACGCGGCGGCGAACGCCTCCCACAGGATGGCGCGGTGCGCCGGCGTGGACGCGGGGTCGGCGGCGACGAGCGCGGGCCAACCCGACGGCACACGGTCGAGCACCGCGACGGTCGGGGCGCCCGGTGAGGTCACGCGCGAACCGTCACCGCAGCACGACGACGCGCGAGGTGGCCTCGGCCCCACCGCCACGCACTCGCACGAAGTAGATGCCCGGCTCGACCGCACGACGGTCGAGATCGCGCCCGTCCCAGAACACGGCTCCGTTCGAGGCGGCCGAGAACCGGTGCACGAGACGCCCGGCGAGGTCGAGCACCTCCCCCACGTAGGACGAGGCCTCCCCGTCGAGCCGCAACTGGAACCCGATCCCGGTGAGCCACGCGGGATTCGGGTACAGCCGCACGCGCAGGCTCGGCAGCGTGGGCTCGGGCGGCGCCACGTAGTCCGGGTCGAAGCGGTTGATGCCCGCGGCGGTCGCGATCCACACCACCCCGTCCGCGCCCACCGAGACGGCACGGACCGAGGGATCGGCGAGCGGCGAGTTGTCGGGGTCGTAGTCCACCGGCGGCACGCCACGACGATGCACGCGCAACCCGGCATCGGTGCCGACGTACACCGTCCCGTCGGGGCCCACGGCGATGGGGCTCATGCTCGCGAGCGACGGCGGCCCGGCGATGCTCAGGGTGGTCGCGAGCGACTTGGTGGACGCCCGGAAGCGACGCAGACCCTCGGCGGCCAACACCCACACCGAGTCGCCGTACACCGCGAGCCCGAAGACGTCGAGGTTGCCGGCGGCGGTCACGTCCTCGAGCACGATGGGCTGGTGCAGGCTGTCGCGCACCGCGAACGTCGAGAGACCGCTCTGCTTGAAGCCGACCCACATCTCGTTCGCGCGCACGTTGTAACCGAGCCCGCGGATGAGGCCGTTCTTGATCCCCGGGTAACGGGAGTCGAAGCTCTGCACGTACCGACCGTCGGCGGCGTACACGTCGAGGCCGAGCGGGTCACCGGTCGTGCAACTCGTGCAGCCGATGCGGTCCGAGTCCAGCCCGAACCACACGCCCGCCTGCGAGCCCACCGTGCTGTCGGCCGCGGCGGCGTGGATGCACGTGTGCAGGTGCGTCGAGTCGGCGTTCGAGCTCACGAACTGCAGGTTGAGGAAGCCCGGTGGGTTGGTGGAATCGTCGATGCGCGTGAGCGGACCGCCCCACACCCCGATCCACTTGCGGCCGGACGGGTCCACGGTCATCCCGCCCGGGAACGACGGGCTCACGAACGTCGTGTCGCAGGCCGGCCCCACGCAGGACGTGCCCGCGGGGTAGTTGCGCCACACGCCGTCGCGCAGGCGGCTCACGCCCTCACCGTTGTAGCTGGCGTACACGCCGTCGCGGGTCACGAGGATGTTGCGGCAGTTGTTGCCCACCGGCCCCGGCGGTGCGTTCGGGCTCCACGTCGCCGACTGGTCGAGCAGCTGTCCGACGGTCGAGGCGAACACGACGCCGTCCGGAGCCGCTCCCACCTCGAGCGCGGGCCCGTCGCTGTTGTCGGTGACGGGCGACCCCGTCAGGAACGTCCAGCCCGAGGAGCTCCACCGGTACACGCCCGCGTTGGGACCGACGTTCGCGGTGGTGGCGAGCACCACGCCGAAGTCGTCGCGCAGACGACGCACCGCGGAGTTCGCGGGGAAGTCACTGCCCCAGCGGTTCTGCGACGGGAACCACCGGAACGACGTCAGCACGGGCTGCGCGGGGTTGTTGGGGTTCTGCCCGCTCGCCAGCGCGAGCACGTTGCGGCCGTCGCCGGCGATCCCGCGGATGTTGAGGTTGACCCCGATCGGCAGTCCGGTCGGGATGAGCGTCCAGGTCGCGAGGCGCTGCGACAGGCGCGCGATGTGCACACCCTTGGGCGAGCTCGCGAACAGCGTGTCACCCGTGATCACGATGCCGTTGATGCGATCGTCCACGAACGGCGACGCGGTGCCGAGGTCGGGCACCGAACCGGCGATGCCCTCGCCGTCCCACAGCGCGAGCCCGCGCGTGGTCCCGATCCAGATCGAGTCGCCCTGCGCACGCATGGTGAGCACGGTGTCGGAGGGCAGCCCGTCGAAGGCGTTGAGCAGGGCCCAGCGACCGTTGCGGTCGAGGCGGCTCACGCCCTTGCCGGGCACGCCGCAGAACAGGTTGCCGCTGCGGTCGAGCGCGAGCGGGCCGACGTCGTTGCCCGCGAGCCCTCCGGGCACACGCGTGATCGAGGTCCAGGTGCCGTTCGCGCGCGACCAGCGCAGCAGGCCGGCCTCCCCGCTCGCGACCCACACGGTGTCGCGCAGGGCGAGGAGGTCGTTGCAGGTTCGCATGCGCAGGTACGTCGTCCACGGCCCCTGCGCGAGCGCAGGCGCGACCGAGACGACGAGCAGGACCAGGACGGCGGCGAGACGGCGCATACGGTTCACTCCAGTCGGCCCACCAGGTCGAGCCATCGCAGCTTCCAGACGAGCCCCGCGGCCTCCCAGATGATGCGTTTGTTCATCTTGGAGACACCCGCGCGCCGGTCCACGAACACGATCGGGATCTCCTTGATGCGGAAGCCGCGCTTCCAGCACCGGAACGACATCTCGATCTGGAAGCCGTAGCCCTCGGTGCGGACCCGGTCGAGTCGGATGCCCTCGAGCGCGCGACGGCGGAAGCACTTGAACCCGCCGGTGGCGTCCATGAGCGGCATGCCGGTGACGATGCGGGTGTAGAGGTTGGCCGAGTACGACAGGATGAGGCGCGAGAGCGGCCAGTTCACCACGGTGACGCCGTGCAGGTAACGCGAGCCCAGCACGATGTCGGCATCCTTCGCGGCCTCGAGGAACGACCCGATGGCCTCGGGGTCGTGCGAGAAGTCCGCGTCCATCTCGAAGATGTACTCGGCGCCGTGCGAGAGCGCGTAGCGGAAACCGTCACGGTAGGCCGAACCCAGCCCCATCTTGCCCGGGCGCTGCAGCAGGTGGACGCGCGCATCACGCTCGCGCCACGCCTTCACGAGATCCGCGGTGCCGTCGGGCGAGCCGTCGTCCACCACCAGCACCTCGAGCCCGAACGGCAGCCCGAGCAGACGCTCGAGAAGCATGTCGATGTTCTCGCGCTCGTTGTAGGTGGGGACGATGACGAGCTTCTCCATCAGGCCGCGCCTCCTCCCGCCTCGGGGGCGGGCGACGGGGCCGTGGTCGGCACGGCCGCACGGCGCGAGCGCCACCACCCGGCGGCGAGCAGCGCGATCGCGGCCAATGCGCTCGCGATGGACACCCACAGACCGAGCGTGAACGGACCCGAGTGGAACTCGAACGTGACCCGATGGCGTCCGGCGGGCACCGCCACGCCGCGCAACGCATGGTCGGCGCGCAGCAGTTCGGCACGCTCACCGTCCACGGTCACCTTCCAGTCCGGGTAGTAGAGGTCGGCGAGACGCAGCACGGCCGGGCGCGAACCGTCGGTCTCGACCACCACGCGGTGCAGGCCGTACTCGGTCACGGTGGCGGTACCGACCGAGTCCGCCGCACCCGAGGCGATGCCGGGGTCGCGCGTCAGGTAGGTGTGCACCGCGATGTTGCGCTCGACGGCGGTGATGGAGTCCACGACCGCGGCCCCGGTGTCGGGTACCACGGTCCACGAACCCACCAGCGTCGCGCGCGGCATCGCGAACCGGTACTCGTACACCACGCCCGCCGCACCCACGTACACCTGCTGGAGCGACTCGTACCAACCGGGCGGCACGTCCTGCGGTCCGATGTTGCGCGAGAACACCCAGTAGCGAGCGTTCAGGAGTGCGAGCCACGGCAACTGGTAGAGCGCGCGACGGTCGTCGAGGTCCTGCCACAGGCGCGTCTTCGCCGAGTGCCGGCCACCGAGCAGCGCCACGCCGAATCCCGCCGGCCGGTTGTCCTGGAACCAGTTCGACTCCGGGTAGAACGCGCGGAACCTCCCGGCATCGCCCTGCTGGTTGAGCCAGTCGATGACGTCGTCGCGCCCCTGATCGACGTTGCGCGCGATCGGGTCGCCGATGGTGGGGGTCATGACGCTGCGGCTCACGGGCCACAGCTCGACGAGCAGCAGGACGAGCACGATCACCGAACCCGCCGCGACCGGGATGCGGCCGCGCCGCGTGAACCACGCGACCGCTCCGAACACGAGGCCGAACAGCCCCACCCCGACGAGGTCGCGGAGGAAGCCGGCGTAGGCCACGCGTGCGGCCTCCCCCGGGAAGCGCGGGTTCATACCGAGCGCCAGATCCACGTACCACTTGCGCAGCCCCTCCGCGCCCAGCGTGCCGAGCAGCAGCAGCACGGCCGAGAGTGCGAGCGCACCGAGCAGCACCCGGTCCGCGCCGTCCGCCCGCGTGCGATCCGCGGGGCGCACGAGCGCGCTCCAGCCCCATGCGGCGGCGAGCGCGGTCGCGAGCTGGAACAGGATCACGATCATGACCGGGATGCGGAACTTGTTGAACAGCGGCAGGTGGTCGTAGAGCAGACCGTACACCGGGAAGTAGCGCCCCATGGCCACGAGCAGCGCGAACACCGCGAGCACGCCGGTGAACCACTTGAGCGCACCCGAGGCCGAGCCGCGCGCCACCCAGCCGACGATCGCGAGCACCGCGATCGCGAACCCGATGAACGCGTTCGGGTAGTCGGTGAACGGCATGCCGCCCCAGTAGGTGGCGTTGCCGAAGCCCACGAAGTTCGGCAGCACCAGGCTGGGCAGCTCGAACGGGGCCATGCTCCACGAGGTCGCGTACTCGATCGGGGCCCCACCGCCCGCGGCCGAGGCCCGCATGGAGTGCTGCGCGTAGTCGCGCAGCGGGATGTTGTAGACCGCCGCCACGCCGAACGCGAGCGCGGTCGCCGCGAGCACGCCGAACGCGCGACCGAGCACGCCGGCGAGCGTCCCCGGACGGCGGGTGGCCGCCACGACCTCGACGATCACGTACAACCCGATCGCCATCCACGTGTAGTAGCAGATCTGCACGTGACCGCGCAGGAACTGGAAGCCACCCGCGAGCGCCAACCAACCGAGTTCGGGCGTGGTGCCGCGCTTCATCCAGCGCGAGGCGAGCCACAGCATGAGCGGCAGGTACGCGGAGTCCACGAGCTGGCTGCCGTGCCCGTGGGAGCCGACCGCGACGAGGTTGGGCTGGAAGATGAACGCGACCGCCGCGATCATCGCGCCCTCGGACCTCGCCCCCCACTCGCGCGCGAGCAGGTAGAGGAAGAACGCGCCGAGGAAGTAGTACAGGATCATCCACGTCATCTCGGGCAGCGGCACGACACGCTCGATCAACGCGAGCGGCCAGTCGGGCGGATAGATGAGCGGGTTGTAGGCGCCCGAACCGAACGACGGCATGCCGAGGAACGTGAACGGGTTCCACAGCGGGTAGACGTGGTCCTGCCACAGCGACTGCTCCCCCATGCGCACGAAGCCGAGCGGCGCGGTGGAGTCGGGCGACACGAAGGTGCGCCCCTCGAGGGCGACCTCACGGAAGAACACCACGGTGAGCAGCGCGAGCAGCACCGCGACCCACGCCGTGCTGAGCGTGAGGCCGGGGGCGGCGGACGACGCCGGACGGCGCGCGGGGCGCTTGGCGGTCTTGGTGGGTTCGGCGGTCATCGGGGTCCTCGGGTCTCAGGCCGCGGGCAGTCGGGACTCGATCTCGGCCACCATGCGGGCGGCGAGCGCGTCCCAGTCGTGCGAGCGGGCGAGCGCACGGCGGCGATCGCGGTCGGGCGTGGCGTCGAGCGCCGTGGCGAGCGCGCGCTCGGTCTCGGCGGGGGTCGCGGCGAACAGCAGGTCGGGCGGGCTCGGGGCGAGGTCGAGCACCGGCGTGGTCACCACCGGCAGCCCCGCGGCGAGGTACTGGTACACCTTGTTCGGGTTGATGCCCTGCACGAACGGGTCCTCGGCGCGGAACGGGATCACGCCCACGTCGAGCGCCTGCATGTAGGCGGGCACGTCGGCGTACGGACGCGGACCGAGCACCGCCACGCCCTCACGTCGCGCGAAGTCCGCGACCGCGGCGTCGGTCGCCGGGGTGCCCGGGCCGATGAGCACCACCGTACCGCCACGCCGGGCACGGCGAAGCGCCTCGAGGGTGTCGAAGTCGAGGAAGTGCGAGAGCAGCCCCACGTACCCGATGAGCGGCCGCGGGAGCGCGGCCAGATCGTCGGGGCAGGGACGCGGCGCCTCGAAGTGCGCCATCTCGACTCCGTTGCCGAGCATGATCAAGGGGCGGTCGGTCTCCGCGGCGAGTTGCCGCCGGTAGTACTCCGAGACGACGAACACGCCCTGCGCCTGCGACAGGGTGCGCTTCAGGTACGGCCCCGCCCACGGGGGCGTGACCGAGAACTGCAGGGGGTGGTCGTTGAAGTCGTACATTACCAACTTCTTGCGGAGCCGAGAAAGCAATGCCGGGGCGTAGATGTTGGAGACCAGCACCACCGGCTCGGGATCGGCGCCCAGCCGGGCCAGCATGCGCCCCAGCCACGCCTCGGCCACGGTCTCGAGCAGCGCCCGCCCCGCGGGGGTCGAGGACACCCGGTTGTAGATCCCGCTCGTGGTGCCGGGCTTCAGGAAGGGCACCGTGAACACGGTGACCCGCCCCTCCTGCCGCGGCTCCCACGGGTCGTCGGCGCCGAAGGCCGGCGGCTGGGCGAACAGGATCCGCCACGGCGCCGGGAAACGCGACAGCAGGAACTGCTTCCGCGTGCGGAAGTAGCCCCAGCGCACCTCCGACAGGACGAGGAGGTCCAAGGATCAGCCGGCGTGGATGCCTGCCGCCAACTCGTCCTCGAGCCGCTCCACCGCCTCGACGTATCCGACGTGACGGCCGGCGTGATCGGAGTGGTCGGCGGGACGACCGTGCACGCGCGGGTCGCGCTCGAGCCAGTGCTGGCTCCAGGACTCGAGCGACAGCCAACGCCACACCTGCAGGCCGAGTGCACGGCGACCGGCGAGGAAGTCGTCGAGCGACGACTCCACCACGGCCGGGTCCACCCAGTCCTGGAACGGGCCCTTGCGGGTCAGGCGGCGACGCAGCTCGGCGGCGTGACGGCCCCGCAGCCAGAGGTCGGTCGGCGTCTCGAAGCCCATCTTGTCGCGACGCTCGAGCACGCTGCGCGGCACGCGGTCCCCGAGCGCACGGCGCGCGATGGCCTTGGTGGTCGTGCCCTCGAGCCGCACCGCATCGGGCAGCGAGAACGCGAACTCCACGAGGCGGTAGTCGAGGAACGGCAAGCGAGTCTCGATGCCGAACGCCATGCTGCTGCGATCCTCGTAGCGCAGCAGGCTGGGCAGCTGACGCACCGTGGTGTCGAACGCGAGTTGGTCCCAGAGCGACGAGCGCGACGAGGCGTGGGCGCGCGGCGCGGCCGACGCCACCTTGCGCAGCGCGGACGAGAGCACGAGATCCTTGCCCTGACCGAAGCGACGACGCAACTCGGCCACGAGCGGGCCCGGCAGGAACGGCTCGAACGTGTGCAACGCGACGGTGCCGAAACCGAGGCGGCTGGTGACCGGCCCCCACAGGCGGCCGAACTCGCTCCACTCCCCCGCCACCGCGAGGTCGCGCAGGCGCGACGGCAGGTAGCGGAAGTAGCCCGCGAGCGTCTCGTCGCCGCCCTGACCGTCGAGCAGCACCTTGAGGCCCTTCTCGCGCGCGAGTCGCATGACCTGCCACTGCGAGTACACGCCGGGGCCCGCGGTGGGCTCGCCCTGACGATCGGCGAGCGTGTCGAGCACGCTCCACAGGTCGGAGCCGTCGGGCACGGTGACGTGCGACGTCGCCCCGGCGGCCTCGGCCACGGCACGCACGTACGGACGCTCGTCGAACGCCGGACCCTCGTCGTAGGCACAGGTGAACGTGTGCAGCCCGCGGTTCGCGAGCTTCGAGGCCGTGGTCACCACCGCGCTCGAGTCGAGGCCGCCCGACAGGCACGAACCCACCTCGACGTCGGCGCGCAGACGCAGACGCACCGCATCGGTGAACAGCTCGCCGAACTGACGCGCGAGGTCCTCGGCGCTGCCGCTCGCACGACGCTCGGGGTCGAGCGACCACCACTGCTCCATGCGGAAGCCGTCCTCGCCCACCGACAGCCAGTGGCCCGGGGGCAGCGTGCGGATGCCCTCGAAGAAGGTGTGCGTGGAGTGGTCCACCCAGTCGAGCGCGAGCAGGTCGCGCACCGCCGGCAGATGCGGACGGATGCGCCACGGCTGCGTGAGCGCGAGCGCGCGCGCCTCGGAGGCGAACGCGAACACGGTGCCGTCGTACTGGTAGTGGAACGGCTTCACGCCCATGCGATCCCGCGCGCAGAACAGGCGGCGGCGGTCGGCGTCCCAGATCGCGAACGCGAACATGCCGTTGAGGCGATCGAGGCACTTCTCGTCCCACGTGCGGTAGGCCGCGAGCAGCACCTCGGTGTCGCTCTTGCCCGTGAAGCGCACGCCGGCCTTCTCGAGTTCGGCGCGCAGCTCGACGTGGTTGTAGATCTCGCCGTTGTAAACGATCCAGGTGCGAGCGTTCGCGTCGCACAGCGGCTGGTGACCGGTCGGCTCCAGGTCCACGATCGACAACCGGCGATGCGCGAGCGCCACGCCGTACGAGGCGGTCGCCTGCGCGCCGCGCGCCTGACCGGGCGCCCACGGCAGGCCCGAGCGGAACACCGAGGCGGGCGTGTCCGCGCCGCCGTGCGTGAACGACTGGCCCCCGACCGGGTCGAGGAGCACCGAGCCCTCGTCATCGGGACCGCGGTCGCGCATGAGGTGGGACATGGCCTGCAGTCGGCCGAGGTCCGCGCGCCCGTGTCGATCGTAGAGTCCGGCGATGCCGCACATGGTGTCCGCCTTTCCTTGGGATCAGGAGGCGGCCGGCCGGTGCCGGATCGCGCCTCGGTCCTTCCACACGTCACTCTTCCAGGCCGTCAGGACGAACGCCGCGACCGCAGCCGCGCGCCACACCCCACCGGCGACCCCGTCCGGGGCCCAGCGCACCGTGACCTCCCCGAGCGCCACCCCCACCGCGAACAGTGCCGCGAGGCGGGCCCCCCGGTAAGGCAACGGGTGGACGCGCTGCGCGATCACGTAGGTGAGCATGGCCGCCGCCGCATGACCCGCGAAGGTGGCGATCGCCGCGCCCTCGGCCCCGAGGTGCGGGACCAGTGCGACGTTCGCCCCCGCCGCGAGCACCGCCGCGCCGAGGGCCGGGAGGCCGAGCAGCGTGTTGCGGAGCGCGAGGTTGAGGCCCAGAGCGGCCACATAATAGGCCCCCTGCGCGACCGCGGCAAAGGCCAGCCAGAGCGCCGGACGCGCGGCCGCGTCGTAGTCGCGCGTGGCCAGCAGGCGGATGCCGAGCGGGGCCGCGAGGCCCACCACGAGCGCGAACGCCGTGGCGATCGCCACGTACAGCCCGAACACCCGGGCGTACAGGCGCGGAGCCTCGGGGTCCTGCGCGCGGGCGAACGCGAACGGCATGAACGCGAGGTGGAACGCCGAGACCGCCATCGTCACGACGGCGAAGAACTTGATCGCGAGCGCGTACAGCCCCACCTCCTCGAGCGAGGCGAAATGCTGGAGCGCCCACCGGTCCACCGAGCCCACGACGCCGTAGGCGAACGCGACCGGTACGAGCGGCACGCCGTAGCCCAGCATGGCGCGCAGCACGCGAGCGTCGAAGCGAGGGCGGATGTGGTGACGACACAGCACCACGCCGAGCAGCGCCGCGATCGCGTCGCCGGCGAGCTTGCCGTAGAGCACGCCCGCCACCCCGAGGTCGCGCCCCACCACGAGCGCGATCGTCGTGCCACCCACGAGCACGGTCTGCGCCACGTTGAGCGTGACGAACTTCCACGGCTGGAACGTGACGCGCAGCACGTCGTTGCACCACAGCACGAGCAGCGTGAACGGCAGCGTGAGCGCGCCGAGCCGCAGGTACTTGGCGTACACCGCGTCCCCCATGAGCCGCACCGCGAGCGGCTCGGCGGCCAGCGCGAGCACGAGCGCGAGCGTGCCGCCGGTGAGGAACCGGAACAGGAACGACGACGAGGTCATGACGAGTCGCGCGCGCGCGTCGGACTGCTGGTAGAAGAAGCGCGCGAGGGCGCCGTCCATGCCGAGCACGAGCACGAGCAGCACGCTGGCCGAGTAGCCCGTCACGAGTTCCGCGACGCCGAACTCCTGCCGCAGCAGCACGCGCGTGAGCACGGGCACGAGCAGCAGGTTCACGATGCGGCCGCTGACCTGCCCCAGACCGTAGACGAGGGACTCGCCCGAGAGCCGCCGCAGCGATTCGCGCAGGTTCATGCCACCCCGATCCGGCGATACAGCTCGAGCAGACGACCCGCCACCACGCGTGCGTCGTGCGTGCGCTCGACCCACGCCCGCCCGGCCTCCCCCAGCGCGCGACGCCGCGGGGCGTCCATGAGCAACGCGGCGAGCTCGGCCTCGAGCGTGTCCACGGTGATGCGCACGAGCGGGCAGCCCTCCGCGCGGGGTTCGAAGTCGGGACGCAGGTAGGCGAGCGCGGGGCGCGCGAGCGCCATGGCCTCGACCGCCACCATGCCGTACCAGCCCATGAAGACCTGGTCCACGAGCACGTCGCACTCGGCCATGAGGTCGCGCAGCTCGCGCCACGGCAGGCGCTCGACGGTGCGGAACTCCACCCCCGGGAAGCGCGCTCGCAGGCGTTCGAAGGCGGCCTCGACGTGCGCGGTGCCCTTGATGAGCCGGTTGGTGGGCGCGTGCAGCACGAGGCGCGGCGTCTCACGGAACGGACGCGGGACGTAGTCGGGCAACCACGCGGCGACGTGCACCTGCTCGGCCCCCGGCACGCTCTCGAGCAGGTCGGGCGTCGAGACGAGAAGGGCGTCGGCCTGCGCACGCGCCGAGGCGATCACGCGCTTCTGCCGATCGGGACGGCAGAACGGGTCGCACTCGGTGCACGTGGACCAGCGGTGGGTCGCGAGCATGTGCGCGCGGTCGCGCACGTCACAGCCGTGGAAGTGGAACACCACCTTGCGGCCGAGCGCGTGGTAGAGGGGCAGGTCCGGGTTGTGCGGCGGCACGAGCGTGCGACCGAAGTGGAAGTGGTAGACGTCGTGGCGACCCGCGTGGCGCGCGACCAGACCGGCGTAGCCGAGGTAGCGCGGGATCGGCGGCATCGCGTCGAGCGGCGGGTGCTCGTCGGGGTGGTACTGCGCGAACGTGGGATTGGTGGCCAACGACCACGCCTCGACGCCGAGGTCGCGTAGGGCACGCGCCAGGATGCTCGGCTGGCCCGCGATCTCGGACGGCGCGTGGAGGACGCGCATGCTCAGCGGGGTCGTCCGAACGGGTTCGGGCGGCCGCAGTAGGGGCAGTCCCACGTCGGGCCATCGGTGCCCGTGACCACCGCGTGCTCGCCGCACTCGCGACAGACGTGCGTCACCTTGCGGAAGCCGCGCTCCCCCACGCGCTCGAACGTGAGCACGAAGTTCGCGTCGCGCGCGAGGTCGAGCCCGGTGACGCGGTGCAGCCACGCCAGCGCCGCGGTGAACGCACCCTGCAGCGGCTTGGTACGGCGATCGTTCATCCAGCTGAAGCCGGCCGGCACGCGCACCGTGGCGGTGAGTCGCATGCCGCGCGCGTAGAACCGGTCGATGACGCCATGGAAGTCGAGCCGCTGCTGGTGCTCGACGCGCTTGCGGAACTTGAACAGCGCGTACTTCGCGAACAGTCCCGCGAACCGGTACAGCCGGTCGTCGAACGCGGCCGCGCGCGGCACGGACAGGTAGAGCTGTCCGCCGGGTCGCGTGACGCGCACGAGCTCGTCGCAGCACGCCTCGAGTTCGGTGACGTGCTCGAGCACGTAGTGGCAGACGGTGAGGTCGAACGACGCGTCACGCACGGGCAGCCGCGCGAGGTCGGCCCGGAAGACGCGCGTGCGGTCGTTGCGGGGCGGCGGTCCGGGCGGGAACTTGATGTCGAAACCGGTGACGTCGAGGTCGTCGCGCAGCGCGTACGGCCACGAACCCGGGCCGCAACCGGCGTCGAGCACGCGAGCGCCGGTCGGCAGGGCCGCGATGACCTCGCGCAGGAACACCGGGCGTTCGTCGGCGGCGCGCACCGGGCGCGCGGCGATCGGGCTCACGGGCGCACCCCCGCGGGATCGCGACCGAGCAGGGCGTCGAGCAGCGCGCGCGGCACCGCGGCCGCGGCGGCCGGGCGGCCGCGCATCAGCATGACGAGCGCGAACGCCGCCTGCTGGACGAGCAGGGCGGGCAGCCAGGTCAGGCGTCCGACGCCACGCGCGTGACGGCTCCACAGCGACAGGTTGGCGCGCAAGCGCTGGTACACCTTCCACGGGTTCATCGCCCCTCCCGAACTGGCGCTCACGCGGTGCCACAACCGCGCGGTCGGCACGAACAGTAGCCGAAAGCCGGCCGCGCGCGCGCGCAGGCTCCAGTCGGCGTCCTCGGCGTAGATGAAGTAACGCTCGTCGAGCAGGCCCACCCGGCGCCATGCGTCGGCGGTCGCGAGCAGGCAGCATCCGGTGAGGTAGCCCGTGGGTTCGATCGACCGCCAGCTCCCGTGGTCGTGCGTGCGGAGTCCCCGGTGCGAGCTGTGCGCCAGCGCGGGCACGCAGCGCCCACCCGCGTACCACACCAGGTCGCCGGGCGGCGCATGGTAGATGAGCGGTGCCGCCGCACCGGCGGAGGGGTCCTCGGCGAGCGCGGCCACCAGCTTCACGAGCAGGTCGGGGTCGGCGACGACGTCGTTGTTGAGCAGCATGACCGCATCGGCCCCGGCCGCGAGCGCACGCTCGATCCCGGCGTTGCAGCCGCCCGCGAAGCGACGGTTCTCGGTCAACGCGAGCAGTTCCACGTCGGGGAACTCGCGCGCGACCATGTCCGGCGAGCCGTCGTGGGAGGCGTTGTCCACCACCATCGTGCGCACACGCCAGCCCTCGGGTGTGCGGCAGGCCGCGAGCGAGGCGAGCGTGTCGCGGGTGAGCGCACAACCGTTCCACGACAGCACCACGACGGCGAGCGTCCTCACGCGCTCCCCTCCCGGCGTGCGGTGCGCCACGCCACCCCCCATGCGGCAAGCGTGCTCGCCAGCAACACGAACGCGACGGCCATGAGCGGCACGCGCGGCAGACCGGCGTACGAGGCGTAGAGCCACCACACGTCGATCGCCGACAGGAGCGTGCGCTGCTCGTCGGGCGAGATGCCGGTGCGCGGATCCACCTGCCCGCCCTGCACGAGTCGCGGCCACTCCCCCGCAAGGTGCGCGCCGAGGTTGCGCGACAGCATGTGCCAGTGCCCGGCGATGGGACTGTGGTTGGGGTTCCAGTGGCTCGACTCCATGAAGCGCGGGTGCTCGAGCGGCAGCGTGTAGGGGTAATCGCCCACCTCGCGCATCTGCGCCCCGAAGTGGATGCCGACGCCCCCCAGCGTCACCACCAGACCGACCGCGCCCAGTACCCACGCCATGCGGCGCCGCACGCGCGAGGCCGCGTCGAGCGCGAACCCCACGGCGACGAACGCGAGCGGCAGCAGCGGCACGAGGTAGCGCGGGCCCCAAGAGCCGTCGCCGCCCCAGTGCTGGAAGCGGCCGAACAGGAACAGCCCCACCGCCCACGCGAGCACGATGGCGTGACCGGCGCGACGCACGTCGTCGCCGCGACGCGCGGCATCGGAGTGCTGGCGCGAGCGCACCATGGCGGCGATGCCCGACGGGGCCAGCAGGATCGCCGGGGCGAACCACGCCACGCCCTTGCCCGACGACAGCAGCAGTCCGTACACGCCCACGAACAGCGGGGTCGAGAACGCGGAGGCCGAGGCCTGCGCGCCGTAGCCGGTCTCGAACGGCGTGCCGAAGCGCGCCGCGTTGTAGAGCGCGTGCCCCGCGAGCGCGGCCGCCACACCGACGAGCGGAACCGCCCAGGCCCGCGGACGGCGCAGCCCGGCTGCCGCGAGCGTGGCCAGCACGAGCGGCGCCATGCCGAGCTTGGCCGAGATCGCTAGGAACGCCCCGAGTGCCGCGGTGCGCTCACCCGAGCGCGCGTCGGCCGACGCGGGGGCCGCACCGGCGCGGGCCGCACCGAGCAGCGCGAGCAACAGACCCAGCGCCTCGAGCGGTTCGGCCATGAAGCTCTTGGCGTACACCCAGAACGGCGTCGTGAAGCCGAACAGCACGGCCGCCGCGAACGCCGCCCCCACGCTCACGCGCAACCGGCGCAGCCCCTCGTAGAGGAGCGCGATCGTAAGCGCGGCCACCACGGCGTTGAAGAAGCTGGCGACGAAACGCGCCGCGAGTTCGCGCCGCGGCTCGGCGAACCCGACCGCCGAAGCGGCGGCGTCCCCCAGCACCACGAGCGGCAACGCGAGCACGGCCTGCCCCGCGGTGTTCTTGGTGTAGAAGCGGCCGTCGGGCCCCTGCAGCGTCGCGCCCTCGGGCACCTCGATCCCGCCGTGCGAGATCGCGCGTGCGAGCGAGAACATGGTGACCTCGTCACTGCCCACGATGCGCCCACCGCCGGTGAGGGCGAAGGTGAGGAACGCGGCCAGCGCCAGCAGGCGTGCGGTGCGGCTCATGCCCACCCCCGCCCCGGGGCCAGCTCGCCGACGAGGTCCACCGTGGAACGGGCGAGGGCTTCCCACGAGTGCTCGGCCCGCAGCGCGGCGATGGGCGCGGCCATGCGCTCACGCATGCCCTCGGAGAAGAAACGCACCAGCGTGCGCGCGAGCGCCTCGGGGTCCTCGGGCGGACAGGTCAGGCCGGTCTCGCCGTCGCGCACGGTCTCGGTGATGCCGCCCACCGTGGTCGCGACCACCGGCGAGCCGAGCGCGTAGGCCACGTGCGTCACACCGCT
>JBEGJG010000016.1:16453-19411 GCA_041184705.1 Candidatus Eiseniibacteriota bacterium | reverse complement strand
GGGACTCGGGATGTCGTCCAACGCACGCCCGCCGGCCGCCCGCCGGCGGGCGTCCGCGTCGGCCCACGGTCACCCACCACGAGCATCGTGGTGGGCGGGTTACGTGTGGCTCGTCCCCTCGATGGTCGTCGTCGTGCTCTACGCGGGCACGCTCGCCTACGCGTTCGTGTGGGACGACCTCGACCTCGTCGTCCGCAACGCCGTGCTGCAGGGCCCCGAGTGGGTGCGCCTGCTGACGAGCGACTTCTGGGCCTCCACCGGCGGCGGGACCGGCATGTGGCGCCCGGTCGTGACCGCGAGCTATCGCGTGGACGGCGTGCTGTCGGGCTGGCAGCCATGGGCGTTCCATCTCGTCAACGTGCTCGCGCACGCCGTCGGCACCGCGTTGCTCGTGCGTCTCGCGCTCGCGCGAGGTCTCGCGTCCGGGCCCGCGTTCGCGGCCGGTCTGCTCTACGCCACCGCTCCGGCGCTGTCCGAGGCGGTGGCCTGGATCGCCGGGCGCACCGATGCGTTCGTGGCGCTCGGCACGTTCGCCGCCCTCCTGTTCGCGCGCCGTCTGCGGGAGCGCGGCGATGCGGGAGCGGTGGTGGGGTTGGTCGTGGCGACCGCGTTCGCACTGCTGTCGAAGGAGACCGCGCTCGTGCTGCCGTTGATGGTGCTGGCCGATGGCGTCACTCCCACCGCCGCCACGGGGCGTCGTCCTTTTTGGGAGCCCGTCGCGTGGTGCAGCGCGGTGACGTTGCTGTGGGCGGTGGCGCATCGCGCGGTCGTGCCCGGCAGCGCGCACCCGCCGGATGCGCGTTCGCGCACCTCGCATGGTTGTCGCCGCTCGCGGGGCATGCGCCGCTGCTGCCCGAGTGGTCCGCGCCCGCTACGCCGTGGGCGTGGGCGGCGTGGGGGGCGCTCGCACTCTGGACCGTCGCGGTGCTGGTCGCGATCCGGCGACGCTCCGAGTGGACGCTGCCGCTCGTGCTGCTCGTGGCGCCGTTGCTACCCGTCGCGGGCGCCTCGCTGCTCGAGACCGGTGCGCGCTTCGCGGAGCGCGCGCTCGTGCTACCCGCGGCCGGTGCGGCGCTGGCGTGCGCCACGCTCGCGGCCGGTGTGCCCGCGACCCAGCGTCGGCTCGTGGCCACTCTGCTCGCGCTGTTCGTGTGCCTGCAGGGTCTGGCCGCGACGCGTGCGATCGGGGCGTGGCGCGACGAGGAGTCGCGCATCCGTCGCATCGCCGAGGTGCGGCCCGACGACCCCGACGCGGTGCTGGGCATGGCCGACCTGCTGTCGGCGCAGGGGCGCACCGAGGAGGCCGCGCGCTGGCTCTCACGCGCGGATTCGTTGCCCGGTGCGAGCGTGGCGGTGCTCACCGCGCGCGCGACCGCGGCGTTCCGCGCGGGGGCTCCGGCCCAGGCGCTCGCGGCGGCCGAGGCCGCGCTGGCTCGCGCGCCCGACGACCTCGGAGCGGGCGTGGTGCGTGTGCGCGCCCTCGTGCGGCTGGGTCGGGTGGACGAGGCGGTCGCCGGGGGGGAGAGCCTGATGCGCGCGCATCCGGGAGCCCCCGCGGCGGGGGGCGCGACCGGTGTGGCGTACCTCGCCGCGAACCGTGTGCCCGAGGCGCGCGACCTGCTCGCCGCAGCGTCGGCCGTGCTGCTCGAGGACGCCGGGCTGGCGTGGGATCTCGGACGCGCGGCGATCTCGAGCGGGGACGTGTCGCTCGCGCGCACCGCCTTCGAGCGTGCGGTCGCGGCCGAGCCCGGGTTCGTCGAGGCGTGGCTCGGGGTCGCCGACACGCGCGCACGGCTCGGGGACCGCGCCGGGGCCGAGGTCGCACTCGAGCGCGCCGAGGCCATCGTGGGGGAGGCCGACCCGCGTCTCGTGGCCCTGCGCGCACGCATCGGCGGTCGCTGACGCCTCCTCTTGCCGGTGGTGCGCGGCGGCTCGTATGCTCGCGCGTCCGCCCGCTCGCCCTTCGCTCGCCCCCTCGGGGACTCGCATGTCGCATTCCACCACGGCTCCGCCCGTCTGGGTCCAGCACCCGGGGCACTCGCCCTCGGCCGCCGCCGAGCTCGCCCGCGCGCACGAACTCCCGCTCGCGATGGCGCACGTGCTCGTGAATCGCGGCGTCCGGGATCGCGACGACATGCTGCGGTTCCTCGATCCCGTGCCCGAGTACCTGCACGACCCCACGCGCATGAAGGGTCTCGAGGCCGCCGCCGAGCGCATCGAGCGCGCCATCCGCGACGGCGAGACGATCTTCATCCAGGGCGATTACGACGTGGACGGCATCACCTCCACGTTCCTGCTCTACCGCGTCCTCACGCGTGAACTGGGTGGTCGTGCGGAGTACTTCATCCCCGACCGTCTCACCGACGGCTACGGCCTCACGGTGCGTGCGGTCGAGGACGCGCGCGCGCGCGGCTGTTCGCTCATCGTGACGGTGGACTGCGGCATCACCGCCTACGAGCCCGTCGCGCATGCGCGCGGGCTCGGCATCGACGTGGTCGTCACCGACCACCACGAGCCCACGGCCGTGCTGCCCGCCGCGGTCGCGGTGGTGAACCCGCTCCAGCCGGGCTGCCCGTACCCGTACAAGCACCTCGCCGGCGTCGGCGTCACGTTCAAGCTCGTCGAACGCCTGCTGCGCGAGCGCGACGAGGCCAGCGGCGACGCGCTCGGACGCGCGGGCGCCTACCTCGACGTGGTGGCGCTCGGCACCATCGCCGACGTGGTGCCGCTCACCGGCGAGAATCGCGTGCTCGCCCGACTCGGGCTCGACCGACTCAACGCCCACCCGAGGCTGGGGCTCGACGCGCTGCGTCGGCAGTCCCCTCAGCGGCGTTTCAACGGCGGTGCGACCCCGCCGCTCAACAGCACGCACGTCGCGTTCCAGCTCGCGCCGCGCATCAACGCCGCCGGTCGAATGGGGCGCGCGGCCGACGGTGTGCGATTGCTGCTCGCCGAGAC
>JBEGJG010000016.1:0-16390 GCA_041184705.1 Candidatus Eiseniibacteriota bacterium | reverse complement strand
CTGCTCAACCAGAGTCGCCGCGACGAGGACTCGTCGCTGCGCGACGAGGCGGTGCAGCGCGTCGAGCGCCAGATCTCGTCCGACCCCGGTCGGCGCAGCATCGTGCTGTGGGACGAGTCGTGGCACCCGGGCGTGATCGGCATCGTGGCCTCGCGTCTGGTCGAGAAGTACCACCTGCCCACGGTGCTCGTCTCGCTCAAGCACGGCAGCGGACGTGGTTCGTGCCGCAGCATCGCGGGCGTGGATCTCACGCGCGTGCTGCAGGGCTGCGACGACCTGTTGCTCGCGCACGGCGGGCACGCGTTCGCGGCCGGGTTGTCGATCGCGCCCGACCGCCTCGAGGAGTTCCGCGAGAGGTTCGACCGGCTCGTGACCGAGGCGGCCGACGAGGACCGGTTCGCGACGCGCATCCGCTACGAGGCGGAGCTGGCGCCGCAGGACTGCACGCTCGAGCTCGTGCAGGCGCTCGAACGACTCGCGCCGTTCGGTCTCGACAACCCGGAGCCCGTCTTCCGAATGGACGGGGTGCGTCTGCTGCAGCCGCGCGAGGTCGGGCAGGGACGTCATCTGCGGTTCGACGTGCACGCCCCCGGCGGGCGCGCGCGCGAGACCATCGAGGCGATCGGGTTCGGATTCGCCGAACGGTTCGCGCTCGCGGGCCTGCGGTCGGCCACGCGTGCCGACCTGCTGGTGGTGCCGTCGCGCAACGAGTGGATGGGACAGACGCGTCTGCAGCTCAAGCTGCGCGACCTGCGGATCGTCGGATGAGGGTGATCGGTGAACGGTAGTCCGCACCCGGAGCTGCGCGCCGCTCTCATGAGCGCGATCGCCGAGAAGTCGCCCAAGGTGGACCGCGACCGGCTCGGGGCCTGCTTCGACTTCGCGGGCCATGCCCATGGCGATCAGCGTCGCGACTCCGGGCAGCCGTACTTCACGCACGTCGTCGAGGTCTGCCGCATCCTCGTGGACCTGTTCGAGGCCCGTCTCGACACCACGTTGGCGTGCGCCGCGCTGCTGCACGACGTGGTCGAGGACACCGAGGTCGCGCTCCCCGACGTCGAGAAGCAGTTCGGGCGCGAGGTCGCCTCGCTGGTCGAGGGCGTGACCAAGCTCTCGGGCCTGAGCTTCGACAGCCGCGAGGCCGCACAGGCCGAGAACTTCCGCAAGATGCTGCTGTCCATGTCGCGCGACCTGCGCGTCATCTTCATCAAGCTCGCCGATCGCCTGCACAACATGCGCACGATCGAGTTCCTGAAGCTCGAGCGCGCCCAGCGCATCGCCGAGGAGACGCGCGACATCTACGCACCGCTCGCGCACCGACTCGGCATGGCCGGCATCAAGCGCGAACTCGAGGACCGCGCGCTCAAGGTGCTCGAGCCGCAGGCCTACGCCGAGTTGTCGCAGCGCATCCAGGCGCGACGCGCCGAACGCGACACGTTCCTGAACGGCGTGAGCGAGCGGCTGCGCGAGGCCCTGAAGGCGTCGGGGCTCAAGGCCGAGGTGTTCGGACGGCCCAAGCACTTCTTCTCGATCTTCAACAAGATGCGCACCGGTCGGCCGCTCGAGGAGATCTACGACCTGTTCGGCTTGCGCGTGCTCGTGCACTCGCGCAACGACTGCTACCGCGCGCTGGGCGTGGTCCACGACCAGTTCAGCCCGGTGCCCGAGCGCTTCAAGGACTACATCGCGACCCCCAAGAGCAACCTCTACCAGTCCCTGCACACCACCGTGCTCACCGAGGCCGGCGAGATGGTCGAGGTGCAGATCCGCACGTGGGAGATGCACCGCATCGCCGAGACGGGCGTGGCGGCGCACTACGTGTACAAGCAGGGTGGCCGTGTGGACGAGGAGCTCGACCGACAGCTGGGCGGGTTCGTCACGCAGATCGCGGGCTGGCAGAACGAGGCCAGCACCGACGAGTACATGGACTACCTGCGGACGGCGCTGCACCAGGAGGAGGTGTTCGTCTACACCCCTCGGCGCGAGCTCAAGCGACTCGCCAAGGGCGCGACCCCGCTCGACTTCGCGTTCCTCATCCACACCAAGGTCGGCGAACGCACCGTCGGGGCGCGGGTGAACGGCGAGCTCGTGCCGCTGCGCTACGAGTTGCGCAACGGGGACACGGTCGAGATCGTGACCTCGCCGCAGGCCAAGCCGCACGAGGATTGGCTCAAGATCGCGCGCACCACGCAGGCCAAGAGCAAGATCCGGCACTGGCTGCGCCAGAAGCGGCTCGTGGACAGCGTGCAGTTGGGCCGCGAGATGCTGCAGCGCGAACTCAAGCGCATGCGCGTGCGCGCCGGCGAGGCCGAACTGGAGCCCATCGCACGCGACCTCGAGTGCGAGGACCTCGACACGCTCTACGCGCGCATCGCCGAGGGGCAGATCTCGCTCGGCACCGTGACGCGCCGCTTCACGCCCGAGAAGGAGGGGCTCGCCGAGCGCCTCGTGAAGGGACCGCTCGAGGCGCTGGGGGTGGGGCGCAAACCCACGGGCGGCGTGCGCATCCAGGGCATCGACAACGTCATGGTGACCTACGCGCGCTGCTGCCAGCCCGTGCCCGGCGACCCGGTGGTGGGGCTCATCACCGTGGGACGCGGCGTCTCGGTGCACCGACAGGACTGCCCGAACACGTTCGGCGACAAGGTCGCGCCCGAGCGGCGCGTGCCCGTGGACTGGGACGCGCGGCCGCAGGACACGTTCCCGGTGCGGCTCGTCATCTCGGGGCAGGACCGTCCGTCGCTGCTCGCCGACATCGCCAAGGTGCTGTCGGCCTCGGGCATCAACGTGCGCACCGCCGGCATGCAGTCCGAGCACCGCACGGTGCGCGGCGTGTTCGTGATCGAGGTCCCCAACGCGGGACGGTTGAGCGAGGTCATGGGGCAGTTGCGCAAGCTGCCCGGGGTGACGCGCGTCGAGCGCCGCCTGCGCCTGCTGAAGCCGCCGCGTCGTGCGGCCGGGGACGGCGCGTGAGGGTGATCGTGCAGCGCGTCACGCGCGCGAGCGTCACGGTGGAGGGCCGCGTCACGGGTTCGGTGGGCACGGGGTTCATGGTGCTCGTGGGCGTGACGCACTCCGATGGCGAGGGCGAGGCGCGCTGGCTCGCGGCCAAGGTGGCCGGGCTGCGCGTGTTCCCCGACGACGAGGGGCGCATGAACCGGGACGTGCGCGAGGCGGGCGGAGCGGTGCTGGTCGTGCCGCAGTTCACGCTCTACGGCGATGCGCGGTACGGGCGTCGTCCCGAGTTCACGGCGGCGGCGCGCCCCGAGGTGGCCGAGCCGCTCGTCGAACGGTTCTGCACCGAGTTGTCGGCGGCGGGCGTGCGGGTGGAGCGTGGTGTGTTCCGCGCGCACATGGCGGTGGAGCTGGTGAACGACGGTCCGGTGACGATCGCGATCGAGACGCCGGCGGGAGGGGCCTCATGAAGGGACGGGATCCGCGCACGCGTCTGTTCTGGCGGGGCCGCGCCCCGCTCGTGCTGGCCTCGGCCTCGCCGCGTCGCGTCGCACTGCTGCGTCAGGCGGGGGCGGAGTTCACCGTGTCCGACCCCGGTCCCGACCGTGACTGGCCCGGGCAGGCCGCGCCGCGCCACGGGGTGCGGGCCCTCGCGCTCGAGAAGGCGCGTCGCGTCGCCGCGCAGCGCCCCGACGCGGTGGTGGTGGGGGCCGACACGGTGGTGGTGGTGCGCGGCGAACGGCTCGGGAAGCCGACCGACCGTGCCGCGGCCCGCGCCATGCTGCGTCGGCTGCACGGTCGCCGACACGAGGTCTGGACCGGGATCGCGGTCCTCCACGGACCCGACCAGCGCACCGCGGCCGAGTGCACGGTGGTGCGCATGGCCCGGCTCGACGACCGCGAACTCGAGGCCTACCTCGACACCGGCGAGTCCATGGACAAGGCCGGGGCCTACGGTATCCAGGGGCTGGCCGGGCAGTTCGTGAAGGGGATCGAGGGCGACTACACGAACGTGGTCGGCCTACCGCTCGCCCGGTTGCGCGCTCTGCTCGAGGAATTCGCGTAGCCCCAACGGGTTGGCTCGCCCCCCGTCGTCTTGACAGCGGGGCGCGATACGGGCTATTTTCCAGCGCTTCATGCACCATGGTCCGGGATGCTCGTCCCGGCACCTCGCGGCCGCATGCCCCGCCTGGGGCTTGTTCGCGGCCGCATCGGCCATATTCGGAGGACGGATGAAGACCTATTCCGCCCGCGAGAGTGACATCCAGCGGCGCTGGCTCGTCGTGGACGCTGAGGGGAAGACCCTCGGTCGTCTGGCGGCCCAGATCGCGACGGTCCTCAAGGGCAAGCACAAGCCGATCTACACGCCGCACATGGACACCGGTGACTTCGTCATCGTGGTCAATGCGGAGAAGGTTCGGCTCTCCGGCACCAAGCCGGAGCAGAAGAAGTACTTCCACCACACCATGTACCCGGGCGGTGCCACCTGGACGCGGCTCACCGAGCTGCTCGCCAAGCACCCCGAGCGCGTGATCGAGAAGGCCGTGAAGGGCATGGTGCCCCGCAACCGCCTCGGCCGCGCGATGGTGAAGAAGCTGAAGGTCTACGCGGGACCGCAGCACCCGCATGCCGCTCAGCAGCCCGAGACCTGGACCGTCGAGGCCTGAAAGGGGATCCCATGACGACGACGACGAAGCCCCTGACCGGTCGACGGAAGGAAGCGGTGGCGCGTGTGCGCCTCGTTCCCGGTTCCGGTCAGCGGATGGTGAACGGCAAGACCGCGATCGAGTACCTCAAGCGCGAGACGCTCGTGCTCCACGCCTACCAGCCGTTGGTGGCGACGAGCACGGCGGACAAGTACGACGTCCACGCCCGAGTCCTGGGCGGCGGGCTCACGGGGCAGGCCGGCGCCATCCGCATGGCGATCGCCCGCGCCCTCGTGCGTCTGGACGAGTCGCTCAAGGGCCAGCTGGGCCGCGAGGGCTTCCTCACGCGCGACTCGCGCATGAAGGAGCGCAAGAAGTACGGCCAGCCGGGCGCCCGTAAGCGCTTCCAGTTCAGCAAGCGCTAACCGGAGCGGTCCCACTCGATCGAGCAACGACCATCACACACGCCCCCGCGCCGCGCCGGGGTCCCGGGAACGGGAGGCGCGACGAGCGCGCCGGGGCGGAGGAAGAACCCCTCAGGAGGTCATCCGTGGCCGAGATCACGATGAAGGAACTGCTGGAGGCCGGTGTCCACTTCGGACACCAGACCCGGCGCTGGAACCCGCAGATGAAGAAGTTCATCTTCATGGAGCGGAACGGCATCTACATCATCGACCTTCAGAAGACGCTCAAGTGCATCCAGGATGCGCGTGCGGCGATCACGAAGGTCGCCCGCAACGGCGGGCACGTGCTGTTCGTGGGCACCAAGAAGCAGGCCAAGCAGATCGTGGGCGAGGACGCGGCGCGCGCCGGCATGTTCCACGTCACCGAGCGCTGGCTGGGCGGCATGCTCACGAACTTCAAGACCATCCGCACGAGCATCAAGCGTCTCAAGGAGCTCGACGGCATGGTCGCCGACGGCACCATGGAGAAGCTGTCCAAGAAGGAGGTCTCGCGCCTCACTCGTGAGCGCGTGCGCCTGCAGTTCGCCTTCGCGGGCATCAAGGACATGCCGGGTCTGCCGTCGCTGGTGTTCATCGTGGACACCAAGAAGGAGAAGATCGCGGTCGCCGAGGCCAACCGCCTGGGCATCCCGATCGTCGGCGTCGTGGACACCAACTGCGACCCGACCCTGATCAACTTCCCCATCCCGGGCAACGACGACGCGCTCCGCGCGATCAAGTTGTTCTCGGGCATGGTGGCGGACACCGTCCTCGAGGCGCGCTCCATGTCCCGCGAAGGTGCGGACCAGGAGACCGTCTCGTTCGGTGGCGATTCCGCCGAGGCCGAGGCTTCCGCCCGCGCCTGATCCGGGGACGAACGCAACGAACATCCGCGCCCGCCCGCATGGATCCGTGCGGGCGGGCGTTCCAACGAAGCAGGGGAGAACCATGACGATCACCGCCGAGATGGTGAAGAAGCTCCGCGACATGACCGGGGCCGGGATGATGGAGTGCAAGAAGGCTCTCACGGATACGAACGGCGACATCAACAAGGCTGTGGACGCGCTGCGCACGGCCGGTATCGCGAAGGCCGAGAAGCGCGCCGATCGCGCCACCTCGCAGGGCCGTGTCGAGTCGTACATCCACGACAGCCGTATCGGTGTGCTCATCGAGGTCAACTGCGAGACCGACTTCGTGGCCCGCACCGACGACTTCGGCAAGCTGGTGCGTGACCTCGCCATGCAGGCGGCCGCCGCGAACGCCGACTACGTGCGTCGCGAGGAGGTGCCCGCCGAGCGCGTCGAGCGCGAGCGCGCCATCTACGCCGAGCAGATCAAGAACGAGGGCAAGCCCGCCGCCATGATCGACAAGATCAGCGAGGGCAAGCTCAACAAGTTCTACGGCGAGTGCTGCCTCATGGAGCAGGCCTTCATCAAGGACGACAAGAAGACCGTCGGCGACCTCGTGAAGGAGGTCTCCTCGAAGTGCGGCGAGAACATCGTCGTGCGCCGTTTCGTCCGTTTCCGCCTCGGCGCGGAGTGACGCGGTGACCCGCAAGCCGCAGCGCATCCTGCTCAAGCTCTCCGGCGAGTTGCTCGCCGGGGAGGCCGGGCACGGCATCGACGAGGCCATCCTGTCGGGCATCGCCGACGAGGTGCGCGACGTGCATGCCCTCGGCGTGCAGGTCGGTATCGTGCTCGGCGGCGGGAACATCTTCCGCGGGCTGGCCGGTAGCGCGCTCGGCATGGACCGGGTGGCGGCCGACCACATGGGCATGCTGGCGACGGTCATCAACAGCCTGTCGCTGCAGCACGCCCTCGAGAAGCGGGGGATGTTCACCCGCGTGCTCTCGGCCATCCGCATGGACCAGGTCGCCGAGCCGTGGATCCGCCGCCGCGCCGTGCGCCACCTCGAGAAGGGGCGTATCGTGGTGATGGCCGCGGGGACGGGCAATCCGTACTTCACGACCGACACCGCCGCCGTGCTGCGTGCCATCGAGATCGGCGCCGACGTGGTGCTCAAGGGCACCAAGGTGGACGGCGTCTACTCGGGGGACCCGAAGAAGGACCCTTCGGCGACCTTCTTCCCCCGCATCGGCTACATGGATATCCTGAACAAGGACCTCAAGGTCATGGACTCGACCGCCATCTCGCTGTGTCGCGACAACCACCTCCCGCTGATCGTGTTCAACGTCGGCGTTCGGGGGAATCTGGTTCGGATCGTGAACGGGGAGTCGGTGGGCACCGTCGTAGGGGAGTGACGCGATGGCATCCAAGACGCTGACCGAAACCGACGAGCGCATGAAGAAGGCGCTCGAGCACGTCCGACACGAACTCTCCGGCATCCGAACCGGCAAGGCGAGCCCGCAGCTGCTCGACACGGTGAAGGTGGAGGCCTACGGCAGCATGGTGCCGATCCAGCAGGTCGGCAGCGTGAGCGCGCCGGAGCCTCGCCTGCTCGTCATCCAGCCGTGGGACAAGGGGCTCATCAAGGCCATCTGCAAGGGCGTCAACGAGGCCCAGCTCGGTCTCAACCCGACCGACGACGGCAGCGTGGTGCGCATCCCCATCCCGACGCTCACCGAGGAGCGCCGCAAGGACCTCGTGAAGCTCGTCTCGAAGTTCGCCGAGGAGGGCCGCGTCGCCGTGCGTCAGGTGCGCCACGACGCGAACAAGGACCTCAAGTCGCAGGAGGACGCCGGCACGCTTCCCGCCGACGACGCCAAGCGTCAGACGGGTGAGGTCCAGAAGCTCACGGACAAGTACATCGGGAGCATCGACGAGATGCTCAAGAAGAAGACGGCCGAGGTCATGGAGGTCTGACGCGGTCCCGCCCGCTTCACAGCGGGCGACCGTGTCGCCCCCCGCGGAGATCGCCCTGAGCACTCGCACGCCGGGCCTCGAGGAACTCGTCGCGAACGGGAACGTCCCCCGTCACGTCGCCATCATCATGGACGGCAACGGCCGCTGGGCGAAGGCCCGCGGCGTGCCCCGTGTCATGGGGCACCGCGCCGGAAGCGAATCGGTGCGCGAGGTCGTGCGGGCGTGCTCCGACCTCGGGGTCGAGGTGCTCACGCTCTACACGTTCTCGGTCGAGAACTGGCACCGCCCGGCGCGCGAGATCTCCGCGCTCATGACCATCCTGCGCCAGTCCCTGCGGGCCGAGCGCAAGGAGCTCAAGTCCGAGAACGTGCGCCTGCAGGTGGTGGGGCGCCTTCAGGACCTGCCGGCACCGGTGCGGGCCGAGATCGCCGAGACGCAGCGCTTCCTCGCGGACTCCACCGGGCTGCTGCTCAACCTCGCGCTCTCGTACAGCGGGCGCGCCGAGATGGTGGACGCCGTGCGTCGTCTCATGCAGGACGCGCGCGACCTGCGGCTCGACCCCGCGAAGGTGGACGAGGAGTTCCTCGGCAGCTACCTGTACACCGCCGGGCTTCCCGATCCCGACCTGCTCATCCGCACGAGCGGTGAGATGCGCATCTCGAACTTCATGCTCTGGCAGATGGCCTACACCGAGCTCTGGATCACCGACACGCTCTGGCCGGACTTCCGCCGTCGTCACCTGTTCCAGGCGGTGGCCGATTTCCAGAAGCGCGAGCGGCGGTTCGGACGTTCGGACTGAACCGGAGGGTCCCTTGAGCCACCCGCAGGCCGCCGGGACGACGCCCCCGAAGCGCGCGCAGTGGGCGCTCGGGCTGCGCATCGTGAGTGGCGTGCTGTTCGTGCCGCTGCTCATCGTGCTGGCCGGTGCCGGGGGCATGGTGTGGGTGGGCTTCGTCGCGGTCCAGACCCTGCTCGGCCTCGAGGAGTTCTACCGCATGGCGCGCGGCAAGGGGCTGGAGCCCGTGCGCTGGCTCGGGTTCGCCTCGGCCCTCGCGCTCCTCGGGCTCGCCTACCGTCCGCAGACGCCGAACGCCGCGCTGCTCGCCACGGCGGCGTTGCTGCTCGTGTTGGCGCTCGCTTTGCGTCGCGCCGGTCAGCCGCGCGTGCTCGAGAGCGCGGCCGTCACGGTGTTCGGCGTGATCTACGTGGGCTGGCTGTCGGCGCACTTCGTCCTGTTGCGCGAGCTGCCGTGGCGCGCGGGGCTGGCCTACAGCGATGGTGCCGCCGTCGTGTTGTTCGCGTTCCTCGTCACGTGGAGCTGTGACACCGGGGCGTATCTCGCCGGTCGTGCGTTCGGTCGAACGCGCCCGTGGGCCAACATCTCGCCCCGCAAGACGCTCGAGGGTTCCATCGGCGGATTCCTGTGCGCGGTCGCCGCGTCGGTGGTGGGCTCCATGACCTTCCTGCGGCCCGAGGGCGGTGGCCCGCTGCTCACCGGTGCGCACCCGTGGATCCTCGGCGCGCTGGTCGGAGTGTTCGGACAGGTCGGCGATCTGGTGGAATCCCTGTTCAAGCGCGACGCCGCGAGCGGGGACTCCTCGGACCTCATCCCCGGTCACGGCGGCGTGCTCGACCGCTTCGACAGCCTCTACTTCGCGGCGCCGCTGGTCTACCACTACCTGCGCGCCGTCATCCTGCAGGTCCCGTGATCGGCACGCGCACACTGGCGGTGCTCGGCTCCACCGGCTCCATCGGTGAGCAGACACTCGACGTCGCGCAGCGCGAGCGCGATCGCCTGCGCGTCGTCGCGCTCGCCGCCGGCCGGTCGCTCGAGCGGCTGTGCGAGCAGGCCGCGACCTGGCGCCCGGCGTTCGTGGCGCTCGAGCACGCCCCCGACCCGGTGCAGGCGCGCGAGCGTCTGCGCGTCGCCGCACCCGGTGCCGAGGTCGAGGTGGGTGAGGGGGCTGCGGCGCGTCTCGCGGCACGCTGCGGCGCGGAGTTCGTGGTCAACGGCATCGTGGGCGCGGCCGGTCTCGCCGCCTCGCTCGCGGTGCTCGACCGCGGGGCCACGCTCGCGCTCGCGAACAAGGAGACGCTGGTCATCGGCGCCGCGCTGGTCGAAGCCGCGCGAGCGCGCACCGGTGCCGCGCTGCTGCCCATCGACAGCGAGCACTCGGCCGCACTGCAGTGCCTGCTCGGACGCCCCGCGGCCGAGGTCGCGAAGCTCACGCTCACCGCCTCGGGCGGCCCGCTGCGCACGCACCCCGACTGGCGGCGCGCCACGCCGGCTGAGGTGCTCGCGCACCCGGTCTGGGCGATGGGGCCGCGCATCACCACCGACTCGGCGACGCTGTTCAACAAGGGGCTCGAGATCCTCGAGGCGCACGCGCTGTTCGGGCTCGGCTTCGACCAGCTCGACGCCGTCATCCAGCCGCGAGCCGTGTTGCACGCCATCGTGACGTTCCGGGACGGTTCACTCGTGGCACAGGCGGCGCACCCCGACATGCGCCTTCCCATCCAGCTCGCGCTGTCCTGGCCCGAGCGGTGGGGGGAGGCGGTGCCCGCGCTGCCCGTGACCGCGCTCGCCGGGCTCGAGATCGTGCCCATCGAGCAGGGGCGGTTCCCCGCCTACGACCACGCGCTCGCCGCAGGTCGGGCGGGCGGGACCGCCCCATGCGTGCTCAACGCCGCCGACGAGGTCGCGGTGCGTGCGTTCCTCGACGGCGCCATCCCGCTCGGGCGCGTGCCCGACGTTCTGGGTCGCGTGCTCGACGAGCATGCCGTGCAACCCGTGGAGTCGTTCGAGCAGCTGCAGGCCGTGGACGCCTGGGCACGCGAGGCCGCACAGCGCGCGGTGGGCGCGTGACCGCACCGGTCGTGGCGGTGCGCCTGCGCGCGCTCGGCGACGTCGTGCTCACCACGGCCGCCCTGCGCTCGCTCGTCCAGGGTCATCCCGGATCACCGTTGCACGTCGTCACCGAGTCGCGTTTCGCGCCCTTGTTGCAGGGCCAACCGGGCATCGAACGCGTCTGGGCGGTGGAGCGCACGACGGCCTCGACGATCGCGACCGCGTGGGCGCTTCGTCGCCTGCGGCCCGTACTCGCGGTGGACCTGTTCGGGAACTCGCGCAGTGCGCTGCTCGCACGCGCCAGCGGGGCGCGCACCGTGTGGGGTTACGACATGCGCGGGCGGTCGCGCTTCTACCACCGCACGGTGCCGCGCGTGGCGCATCCGGGGGACGACCGGCGGGAGTACGCCGCGGCCTCGCTGGTGCGGCTGGCCAGGGCTGCGGGTGGGGCCGAGGTACCCGCGTTCCCGTCGCTCGTGCTCACGCCCGCCATGCGTGCCGCAGGCTCGCTGTCGCTGGAACGGGCCGGGGTGACGGATCCCGCGCGCACCGTGGCGTTGGTCCCGGCCGGCTCGTGGCCCACCAAGACCTGGCCCCTCGCGCACAACGCTCGGCTCGCCCTCGCGCTGCGTGCCGCGGGGCATCCGGTGGTCGCCATCGGGGGCCCCGGCGAGGAGCCCGTGCTGCGACGGCTCGCGGCGCTCGTTCCCGACCTGCCCGTGCTCACCGCGCCCGACGTGGCCGCGCTCGCGGGGGCGATCGCCCCGCTGCGCGCGCTGGTGGGGACCGACAGCGGGCCGCGCCATCTCGCGGTCGCCTTCGGGGTGCCCACGTTCACGTGGTTCGGGCCCGCGCACCCCGACGCGTGGACCCCGAACGATTCGCGCCATGGCCTGTGGCGCACGTCCTTGCCGTGTCGGGCCTGCGAGCGCACCGTGTGTCCCCACTGGAACTGTCTGCCGGGGCTGTCGGCCGATCATGCGGCCGGACTCGTGCTCGCCCATCTGGAGCGCCATGGACGCTAGACTCCCGATCTCGGTGCTGTTGCTCGTGCGCGACGAGGTGGACGACCTCGAGCAGCTGCTGCCCACGCTGGCGTTCGCCTCCGAGGTGGTGGTGGTGCGCGACCCGCGCGGCGATGAGCGCGTGCGCACGACCGCGGAGCGTCTCGGGGCGTGCGTGCTCGACCGCCCGTTCGACGGCTTCGGCCCGCAGCGCGCCTTCGCGCTCGCCGCCTGTCGCTGCGACTGGGTGCTGTGGCTCGACGCCGACGAACGCCTCGACGCTGCGGCGCGGGCGGGTCTCGCCACGGCCCTGCGCGATGCGGGCACGACCACGCACTTCCGCATCGCGCGCTCGACGTGGTTCCTCGGCCGTCGCATACGGTGGTGCGGTTGGCAGGGCGAGACCGTGCTGCGCCTCTTCCGGCGCGAGCGGGCGCGGTTCGACGCGGCCGAGGTGCACGAGACGGTCGCCGTGGACGGTGCGGGCCCGGGCCTGTTGCCCGGATGCATCGAGCACCTGAGCTATCGCACGTGGGCCGACTGCGTGGGCAAGATGACCGCGTACGCCAGCGCGAACGCGGCGAAGGCGCACCGGCAGGGACGACGCGCGGGCCCGCTCGACGTGCTGCTGCGGCCGCCTCTGCGCTTCCTGCGCCAGTACGTGTTCCAGCTCGGGGTGCTGGACGGAGCGCACGGGCTCGTGTTGTGCGCGCTCGCCTCGACGCAGGTGCTGCTCAAGTACGCGGCGTTGTGGGACCTCACGCGCGCGGACCGTTCGCGATGAGCGTGGTCGCCTGTCTCGGGGCTTACGACCCCGGCTACCCGCGCAATCGCATCGTGCGCGCCGCGCTCGGACTCGCCGGGCACACGGTGCTTGAGGCGCGCGTCCCCGATCGTCGTGCGTTCCGGCGCTGGCCTCGGCTCGTGCACGCGTGGGCGCGGCTCGAGCGCGACCCCGACGTGGTGTTCGTGCCCGAGTTCCGGCACAAGGATGTGGCGGTGGCACGGCTGCTCGCCGGATCGCGCCCGCTCGTGTTCGACCCGCTCGTCTCGCGTTGGGACACGCTCGTGGGGGATTGGCGGTTGCATGCACCGGATTCCGCACAGGCCCGCTGGAATCGCACCATCGACCGCATCGCGTTCGCGGCCTCGGACCGCATCCTGTGCGACACGTGGGCGCACGGTGAGCTCTTCGCCGAGCTGGGGGCCGAGCGGTCGCGGTTGCGTCGTGTGCTGGTGGGCGCCGAGGCGACGTTCTTCGACGTCCCGTCCGCACCGACCGACGTCCCGGTCCGCATCCTCTACGTGGGCGGCTTCCTTCCGCTGCACGGGGTCGGCACCATGCTCGACGCGTTCGCGCGTATGGCCCACGACCCTGCGCTGCGCGGTCGTTACGAGGTCGTGATGGTGGGCGACGGCATCGAGTACGCGCAGGCGCGCGCCGAGGCCGAGCGCGACGGGCTCGCGAACGTGACCTTCGCCGGGCGACTGTCGTACGCCGACCTGCCGAGCGTGATCGCGGACGCGCACGTGGTGCTGGGCGCGTTCGGGGTCGGGGCCAAGACCGGTCGCGTCATCCCGCACAAGCTCTGGCAGGGTCTGGCGGCGGGGCGCGCGGTGGTGACGGGGGACGGCCCGGGACCGCGCGAGGTGTTCGTGGACGGTCGGGATCTGCTGCTCGTCCCGCGCGGGGACGGGGCTGCGCTGGCCGCGGCACTGGGCGCGCTCGTGACAGACCCCGCGCGCCGCACCGCGTTGGGCGCGGCGGGCCGTGCGGCAGCCCACGTCTGGGGGCATCCGTCGGCGATCGCGGGACAGTTGCGCGAGGCGTTCGCCGGGCTGCCGGGCATGGGGGACGCGTGATGCGCATCGCGCACCTCGACACCGGCCGCACGTGGCGTGGCGGGCAAGCACAGGTCCTGCTGCTCATGCGTGAGCTGCGCGTGCGTGGGCACGAGCAGATCCTGCTCGCACCGCCGGGTCCGCTGCTCGACCGTGCACGGGCCGAGGGGTTCGAGTGCTTGCGCTGGCGTGCACGGGGCGAGTGGGACCTGCTCGCGCTCGGGGCGGCGCGTGCCACCCTCGCACGGTTCGGGCCCGAGGTCGCGCACCTGCACAGCGCGCACGCGCATGCGCTCGGGGTGCCGGCCGCGCGTCTGGCCGGTGTGCCGGTGGTCGTGGTCGCACGCCGCGTGGACTTCAAGGTCCGTGGCAACCCGTTCAGCGCGCTCAAGTACGCGATGCCCGTGGACCGCTACCTGTGCATCAGCGAGGGCGTGCGATCGGTGATGCGCGATTCCGGCGTGCCGGAGTCTCGCATGCGCATCGTGCCGAGCGGCGTGGACCTGGCCGAGGTGCGCTCCTCCGGGGATCGCGCCGTGCCCGATCTCCGTCGCGAACTCGCGCTGCCACCGGACACGGAACTGGTCGGCACCGTGGCCTCACTCGCACCGCACAAGGACCACGCGTTCCTGCTCGAGGCCGTGCCCGAGGTGCTGCGTCATCGGCCGAACGCGCGTTTCGTGTGGTTGGGTGAGGGGGAGTGTCGGGGCGCGCTCGAGCACCGTCGTCGGGAGCTGGGACTCGAGGGTGTGGTCCACATGCCGGGCTTCCATCCCGAGCCGCGCGCGGCCATGCGACAGTTCGACCTGTTCGTGCTGTCGAGTCACCTCGAGGGCCTGTGCACCTCGCTGCTCGATGCGCAGGTGCTCGGGGTGCCGATCGTGGCGCGCGCCGTGGGCGGCGTGCCCGAGGTGGTGACCGACGGCGTCAGCGGACGGCTCGTGCGCGAACACGTTCCGGGGGCGCTGGCGGGTGCGATCGTCGAGGCGCTGGCCGACCCGGCGGCACGGGCTCGCTGGGCTGCGGGGGGGCGGGTGGCGGTCGAGGCGTTCGGCATCGGGAACACCGCGGAACGCACGCTGGCCGCTTACGCCGAGGCCCTCGCGGAGCGCCCCGCGACGACTTGACCGTTCCCGGTCGAAGGGGGCGTGGCCGGGGTGCCGATGACCCGCCCAAGTGTTTGACGCTCAAGGATTCAGGGCGTTAGCTTCGCGTGACGTTCCATCCCCACACGAGGGTCCTTCCTTGAATCTCCTGACGAGCATCCTGAGCTTCTGGCCCATCATCCCGCTGCTCGGGATCGTCATCTTCTTCCATGAGTTGGGGCACTACCTCGCCGCCAAGTGGCGTGGGGTGACGGTGCTCAAGTTCTCGCTCGGCATGGGGCCCGAGATGGTGGGCTTCACGCGCGGGGGCACCCGGTACTGCCTGTCGTGGATCCCGCTCGGCGGATACGTCCAGATGGCGGGCGACTCGCTCGAGGAGGACGGCAGCATCCCCAAGGGCGGGCCTGAGCAGTTCCTCACCCATCCGTGGATCGGGCGTCTCATCATCGCCATCGCCGGGCCGTTCGCGAACCTCGTCACCGCGTGGCTCGTCGCCTTCATCACCCTCGCGGTGGTGGGCGTCTCGCAGCCCGACTTCCCGAACCTCATCGGGGCGGTCGAGGAGTCGAGCCCTGCGGCGGTCGCGGGCGTGCGTGCCGGGGACCGCTTCACGAGCGTGGACGACGCCCCGGTCTCGACCTGGCACGAGCTCGTCAACGCGCTCATCGCCGACACCAGCCGCACCGTGACCATCACCATGGAGCGTGCGGGGGAGACCTACCCCGTCGTGCTCGGGGCGGGGGAGCATCGGCCGTGGCTGCGCGGGCTCGAGCCCGAGGGACTGCTGCCGGTCGCCGGCATGGTGTCGCCGGGCATGCCGGCGTACCGCGCGGGCGTGAAGGAGGGCGACCGCTTCGTCGCCATCGACGGTGTGCCGGTGAACGGTTTCCACGAGATCCGGGATCGCCTCAAGGGGCGCGCCGACTCGTCGGTGCGATTCACGCTCGAGCGCGAGGGCAAGCGCTTCGACCTCGCGATCACCCCCATGCGCGCCGACCCCAACAACCCCGACAGTCCCGACGGTCAGATCGGCATCATGGCCCCGCGCGCGCTGGTCTACCGCGAGCGCTTCACGGTCGACCGCGCGTTCCTCGCCTCGTTCCCGACGCTGTTCGCGATGGTGGATCAGGTCTATCGCAACCTGTGGCTCACCGTGAGCCGCCCGTTCTATTACCGCGAGGCGGTCGGCGGTCCCATCTTCATCGGGCAGATGGCGCGCGAGTCGGCGCGGCAGGGGCTCGACAGCTTCCTGTGGCTGCTCGCGATGATCAATCTGGCCATCATGTCCTTCAACCTGCTCCCCATCCCGTTGCTCGACGGCGGGCACATCGTGCTCGCGCTGCTCGAGGGTGTGCGACGACGCGCCATGACCGGGCGTTCCTACCTCACCTTCCAGAAGGTGGGGCTCGCCATCGTGGGCACGCTGTTCGTGTTCATCCTCTCGCAGGACCTTCTGCGCCCGATCCTGCGCGCACGCGCCGTCGAGAAGGCCACACAGGGGACCCCCACGGTTGCGCCCGAGACGCGCTGACCGCTTGCGCGGGGTCCTCGCGACCCTGACCGTGCTCGCGCTGCTCGTCGGCGCGGCGCCCGTCTCGGCGCAGGTCGAGGGCGAGCTCCCGGAGCAGCTCCGACTCGTCGGTGGGGTCCGCTACAAGGGTATGCGTCGTCTCGGCGGCAAGGAGCTGAAGGCCGCCAACCTCAAGACCCGGCGGCCGTCCCGA
>JBEGJG010000015.1:0-16456 GCA_041184705.1 Candidatus Eiseniibacteriota bacterium | reverse complement strand
CACAACTCGGCCGGGTCCGCACCGAGCAGCGCCGCGGGCACGAGACCGAAGCACGACAGCGCCGAGTAGCGTCCACCGATGTCGGCGGGGTTCGTGAACACGCGGCGGTAGTGGTGCGCACCCGCGTGCATCTCGAGGCTCGTGCCGGGGTCGGTGATCGCCACGAACGCCCGCCCGGCCGCCTCGCCGAGCGCGGCGACCGCGCGCGCACGGAACGCCTTCTCGAACGACGTCACCTCGATCGTGCCACCGGACTTGGAGGCCACCAGCACCAGCGTGCGACGCGGGTCGCAGGCGGCCGCGGCCGCGCGCACCGCCGCCGGCGAGGTGTCGTCGAGCATGGTGAGCGGGAGGCCACCCGGTCCGCGTCCGAGCACGCGCGACAGCACCTCGGGAGCGAGGCTCGAACCGCCCATGCCCAACAGCAGCACATGCTCGAATCCGGCGTCGGCCACTTCGGCGGCGAAGTCGCGGAACTCGCCCGCGCGCTCCAGCATGGCCGCGGGCGAGTCCACCCAGCCGAGTCGGTTGGCGATCACCGCGCGGCGCGCGGGGTCGTCGCCCCACAGCGAGTCGTCTCGATGGGCCAGTCGCGTATGGAAGCCCTCACCGCGCAGCATGGCGACGCGGTCGGTCACCGCCTGCGCATGCTCCCCGAGTCGCAGCGTGAGCGCGCTCATCGGGCCGCTCCCTCGCCCGCGACGAGCGCGCGACGACGGGTCTCCAGCGTGGCGAGCAGGTCCGCGAACGAGCGCTCGAACGCGGTCACGCCCTCGGGCTCGAGCTGATCGAGCAGCGTCGTGACCGGCACGCCGAGTTCGGTGAGGCGCGCGAACACCGCGTGGGCGCCCGGCACGTCGCGCGTGATGCGCGACTCGACGACGCCGTGGTCGTTGAACGCCACCAGCGTGGCGGGCGGCATGGTGTTGACCGTGTCGGGACCGACGAGCTCCTCGACGTACAGCACGTCGCGGTAGCTGGGGTTCTTGGTGCTGGTGCTGGCCCACAGCGGTCGCTGCGGGTGCGCCCCGCGCGATGCGAGCGCGCGGTATCGCTCGCCCGCCACGACCTCGCCGAACGCCTCGTACGCGAGGCGGGCGTTGGCGACCGCGGCACGCCCGCGCAGCCCCTCCAGTTCGGCGCGCTCGGTCGCGCCCGCGGGCAGCGTGGCGAGGCGCTGGTCGATCGCGGCGTCCACCTTGGAGTCCACGCGCGAGACGAAGAACGACGCCACCGAACGCACCGAGGCGAGGTCGCCACCCGAGGCCGCGAGGCGCTCGAGACCCGTGAGCCAGGCCTCCATGACCTCGCGGTGGCGCTGCACGGTGAAGATGAGCGTCACGTTGACGCTGATGCCGGCCGCGATCGTGGCGGTGATGGCCGGCAGGCCCTCGCGCGTCGCGGGGATCTTGATCATCACGTTGGGGCGCGCGACCGCGGCGTGCAGGCGCGCGGCGGCCGCGGTGGTGCCCGCGGAGTCGCGCGCGAGCGTGGGGCTGACCTCGAGGCTCACGCGACCGTCGCGTCCGCCCGTGGACTCGTACAGGGGGAGGAGTCGGTCGCACGCCATGCGGATGTCCTCGATGGCGAGCGACTCGAACAGCGCCTCACCCTCGAGTCCCTGTGCGATGCCCTGCGCGAGCGCGGTGTCGTAGTCGCGGCTGCCCGCGATCGCCTGCTGGAAGATGGTGGGGTTCGACGTCACGCCCACCACACCCGCCTCGCGCACGTCGCGATCGAACCCGCCGTCGAGCAGGTGACCGCGGCGGATGAAGTCGAGCCACACGCTCTGGCCGAGGTCGAGCAACTGGTGGGCGCGGGCGGTCATGTCGAGCCTCCGGGGCAGGATGGTCGGGCGGGCGCACAGGGCGCGAGGACGCCCGAAGATGCGACGGCGCGCCGCCCGCGGCAAGTGCCGCGACGGTCCACCTCGGCGCGCGGGCGCGGAGCCGTCAGTGGCCGTCGGGTGAACGGTCGCGCAGCGTGGTGAGCGCGCGCAGGCGCTCGGCCAGCGCCGGCGTGGCCTGGCCCGGCGTCATGCGCCACGTCCAGTTGCCGGAAGCCCGTCCCGGCGTGTTGAACCGGGCCTCGCGTCCGAGCGAGAGCACGTCCTGCATCGGCACGATGCAGGTGTCGGCGACCGACGCCATCGCGGTCGCGATGAGGTCCCAGGCCACGTCCCCGCTCGTGGGGCCCATGACGCGCCGGGCCCGCGCGCGCTCCTCGGGCGTGGCCTGCGACCACCAGCCGCGCGTCGTGTCGTTGTCGTGCGTGCCCGTGTACACGACCGCGTTGCGGATGTGGTGCGCGGGCAGGAACGGGTTCTCGTCGTCGCTGCCGAACGCGAACTGCAGCACCTTCATGCCGGGCAGTCCCAGCGTGTCGCGCAGCGCCTCCACGTCGGGGCCGATCTCACCGAGGTCCTCGGCGATGATCGGCAGGCCCCCCAGCGCGTGCTCGATCGCGCGGAACAGCGGCTCGCCGGGGCCGGGGCACCATGCACCCGGGCGGGCGTCGGGCGCATCGGGCGGCACCGCCCAGTAACGCACGAACCCGATGAAGTGATCGAGTCGCACGCGGTCCACGCACGCGGTGAGCGCGCGCAGTCGGTCGCACCACCACGCGTAGCCGTCGGCGGCGTGCGTCTCCCAGCGGTACAGCGGGTTGCCCCACAGCTGCCCGGTCTCGCTGAAGTAGTCGGGCGGCACGCCCGCGACCGCGGTCGGACGGCCCTGTTCGTCGAGCTGGAACAGATGCGGCGAGGCCCAGACGTCGGTGCTGTCGTACGCCACGAAGATGGGCGCGTCCCCGATCAGCGACACGCCGCGCGCGTAGGCGTGTGCGCGCAGCGCACGCCACTGACGCGCGAACGCCCACTGCATGGCCTCGTGCGCACGCACGCGCGTCTCGAGCGTTCGACGAGCCTCGGCCAGGGCGGCGGGCTCGCGCAGACGCAGGGATTCAGGCCACTCGGGCCACGGCTGGCCACCGTGCACCTCGCGGATCGCCATGAACAACGCGTGATCGGCGAGCCACGGCGTGGTGCTGCGGAACGCCTGGAACTCGGGTTCGAGCGCGTGCCCGGGCAGACGCTCGGCGAGTACTCCCGCCACGCGGGCGGCCGACTCGACCGCCGCGCCGAAGTCGGTGGGGGCGTCGAGGTGCGGACGCTGCGGCAGCCGCGCGGTCTCGCGCTCGGTCAGCAGCCCGTCGCGCACCAACCCCTCGGGGGACACCAGCAGCGGCTGGCCCGCGAACGCCGAGAAGCACTGGTAGGGCGAGTCGCCGTAACCGGTGGGTCCGAGCGGGAGCACCTGCCACAACGACTGCCCGGCGTCGGCGAGGAAGTCCACGAACGCGTGCGCCGAGGGCCCCAGGTCGCCGCACGCGAACGGGCCCGGCAACGAGGTGGGATGGAGCAGCAGACCGCTCGAGCGACGCACGGACACGGGGACCTCGCGGGTGGGGAGGGGACGGCGTGCAGCGGGCCGCATGATGGAAGAGCCCCGCGGCGCGCGCAACGCACCGCGGGGCTCGAGTCCGGGAGGATGGCGATCAGGCTGTGCGCGCCCACTCCTGGACACGCTTCGCCACCGCCTCGCCCGTGAGTCCGAAGTGATCGGCGAGCACCTCGGCCGGAGCGGACTCGCCGAAACGATCCACGCCGATCGCGAGCCCGCGGTCCCCGAGCCACTCCCACCAGCCGTCGGTCACGCCCGCCTCGAGGCTCACGCGCCGGCCTCCCGGCGGCAGCACGCGGTCACGGAACGCCGCGTCCTGGGTCCGGAGGAGCTGCGGCGCCAGCATGCTCACGACGCGCGTCGCCACGCCGACCGTGGCGAGACGCTCGGCGGCGTCGAGTGCGACCGCCACCTCGGAGCCCGTGGCGAGCAGCGTGATCGCGTCGCGGGCGTCGCTGTCGCGCAGCACGCTCGCCCCGCGCCGCAGGTCGGAGGGGGAGAAGGTCGCGGGGCGCGCGAGCACGGGCACGTTCTGACGCGTGAGGGCGAGCAGCGTGGGGCCGTCGCGACGCTCGAGCGCGAGCCCCCACGCGGCCGCGGTCTCGAGACCATCGGCCGGACGCAGCACGAGCAGGTTGGGGATGAGCCGCAGCGACGCGACCTGCTCGATGGCCTGATGCGTCGGCCCGTCCTCGCCCAGGAACAGGCTGTCGTGCGTGTACACGTACACCTGCCGCAGCCTCATGAGCGCCGCGAGACGGATCGAGGGACGCGCGTAATCGGTGAAGGTGAGGAACGACGCGGTGTAGGGGATGAAGCCCGACAACGCGAGCCCGTTCGCGACCGCCGACATGCCGTGCTCGCGCACGCCGAAGTGCAGGTTGCGTCCCGAGAAGTCGTGCGCGGTGACGCTCGGCGAGCCCTCGATGCGCGTCTTGGTGCTGCCGTCGAGGTCGGCGCTGCCCCCGACGAGCGAGGGCATGAGCGCGGCGGCGCGCTGCAGCACCGCACCGCCGTGCACGCGCGTCGCCGCCACCTTGGGCGCGACGTCCGCGCACAGTCGCTCGACGAGGTCCGCGGGGGCGTCGCCCGCCACGAACGCGTCCCATCGCTTCGCGCGCTCGGGGTCGGCCGCTCGCCATGCGTGGAAGCGCGTGTCCCATGCCGCGCGATCGCGTGCGCGTTCGTCCGCGAGCGCGGCGAAGCGCTCGCGCACCTCGGCGGGCACGTGGAACGCGGGCGACTCGGGCCAGCCCAGCGCGCGCTTGGTGGCCGCGGTCTCCTCGGCACCCAGCGGCTCGCCGTGCGCGTGCTTGGTGTCCTGACGGTGCGGCGACCCGTAGCCGATGTGGCTGCGGCAGACGACGAGACTCGGACGTCCCGTCTCGGCGACCGCGGCCGCGACCGCGGCGGCGAGCGCGTCGTGGTCGTAGGGGTCGGCCTTGATGACGTGCCAACCGTACGCCTCGAACCGTCGCACGGTGTCGTCGCTGAACGTGATCGCGGTGTCGCCGTCGATGGTGATGTGGTTGTCGTCGTACAGCATGACGAGGTTGCCGAGCCCGAGATGCCCCGCGAGCGAGGCGGCCTCGTGCGAGACGCCCTCCATGAGGCAGCCGTCCCCGGCGATGCCGAACACGCGGAAGCCCGCCGGCGTGAAGCCGTCGCCGGCGAAGCGCGCATCGAGCATGCGCGATGCGAGCGCCATGCCGACCGCGTTGCCGAGGCCCTGACCGAGCGGACCCGTGGTGGTCTCGACGCCCGGCGTCATGCCGTACTCGGGATGTCCCGGCGTGCGGCTACCGAGCTGGCGGAAGCGCTGCAACTCCTCCATGGGGAGGTCGTGGCCCGTCAGGTGCAGCAGTCCGTAGAGCAGCATCGAGCCGTGCCCGGCCGAGAGCACGAACCGGTCGCGTCCCGACCACGCGGGGTCGCGCGGATCGAAACGCATGAAGCGCGTCCACAGCACGTAGCCGGCGTCGGCCATGCCCATGGGCATGCCGGGATGTCCGGAGCGGGCCTTGTCCACGGCGTCCACGGCGAGGAAACGCAGCGTGTGCGCGGCGAGGCGGTCGAGGTCGGGCGCGACGGTGGGCGTGGTGGGGCTCACGGGAGTCCTCCGGAGTCCGGTGCACGACGGTCGGGTGGGGCGCGGGCGTGAACCGCGCGCGGGCAATCTAAAGGAGGAGCGCGTTCGCGGCCAGCCGCGACCACCGATGGCCTCCGGTCGGACACTTGCCCGTGGGGATGGGCGTCACTACCGTCGCGGGCGACGGACGAGACCTGCGCCCGAACCCCGACGGAGGCCCCCGATGGACCCCATGAGTCAGCGCGGCCGCATCACCGCGCGCGAGTTGTCGCAGCGCCTCCAGCAGGGCGACGACCTGCTGCTGGTGGACGTGCGCGAGGCCGCGGAACTCGCGATCGCGCGTTTCCCGAACGCGCTGCACATCCCGCTCACCACCATCCCCGTGCGGCTCGCGGAACTCCCCGCCGACCGCACGATCGTGCTCGCCTGTCACCATGGCGGGCGCAGCATGCAGGCACTGCAGTTCCTCAAGGGGCGCGGCTACACGACGCTGCTCAACCTCGAGGGCGGCATCGACGCGTGGTCCCGCGACGTGGACCCCACCGTCAAGCGCTACTGATCGCCCGCGTGGCCCGCACACGGGCCGCCCACCCCACGGAGTCCGCCATGACCCTGTCCCGCTCGCGCCGTGTGCGATCGGTCGTGCTCGTCGTCGTGCTGATCGTCACCACGCTCCTCGCGGTCGTGGGCTGCGCGGTCAACCCGGCCACCGGGCGCCGCGAGCTGTCGTTGCTCTCGCCCGAGCAGGAGGCCGAGATCGGGCGTGAGGGCTACGGGGCGGTCGTCGCCGAGTACGGCGTGTACGACGATCCCGCACTCGCCGCCTACGTGGACAGCGTGGGACGGCGCGTGGCGCGGGCCTCGGACCTGCCGGGGTTGTCGTGGCGGTTCACCGTGCTCGACGACCCGGCGGTCAACGCCTTCGCCATGCCGGGCGGCTACATCTACGTGACGCGTGGTTTGCTCGCGCACATGGGCAGCGAGGCGCAGCTGGCGGGCGTGCTCGGACACGAGATCGCGCACGTCACCGCGCGCCATTCCGCGCGACAGCTCACGCAGCAGACGCTGGCCGGGCTGGGTCTGCGCATCGCCTCGGCGATCTCGCCCGAGTTCGAGCCGTACAGCGGGCTCGCCGCGCAGGGGTTGGGCCTGCTCATGCTCAAGTACTCGCGCGACGACGAGACCGAGGCCGATCGGCTCGGCGTGCGCTACTCCGCGGTGGCGGGCTACGACGCGCGCGAGGTGCCGGGCACCTATCGCACGCTGCAGCGCATCGCCGAGCGCGGCGGACAGTCGCTGCCGTCGTGGCTCTCGACGCACCCCGACCCGGGTGACCGTGCCGAGCGCACCACGCGATTGGCGGCCGAGGCCATGGCGCAGCGCAAGGACGCGCGCGTGGGGGAGCGCCCGCATCTCGAACGTCTGCGCGGTCTGGTCTACGGCGAGGATCCGCGCTACGGCTGGTTCGAGGGCGACGGGACGTTCGTGCATCCCGTGCTGCGGTTCCGCATGCGGTTCCCGTCGGACTGGCGCACCGAGCACACCCACACCGCCGTCACCGCGGAAGCCTCGGGCGGGGCGGGGCTCATGCAACTCACGCTCGCACGCGAGTCGACGGGACGTTCGCCGTCGGAGCAGGTGGTGGCGATGAGTTCGGCCGGACGGATCGCGAGCTCGCAGGGCGCCGCGGAGCGGTTGGGGGAGTGGCCCGCGTGGATCGGTCGCGTGAGCGTGTCCGACGGTCAGGGTGGGCAGAGTCCGATGGTCGCGGGTTGGGTGCGCGTCTCGTCGGCGGCGATGCTGCAGGTGATGGGGCGCGGGCAGTCGCCGGGGGACGCCGCCGAGCGTCAGGTCGAAGCCGGGATCCGCTCCATCGCCCCGCTCACCGATGCGGCCGCGCTCGCGGTGCGACCCAACCGCATCCGCGTGGTGCCGGCCTCGCGCGAGGGGAGTTTCCGATCGGTCTGGACGGGGATGGGGGACGGGTTGCTGCCCGCCGAGGAGGGCGCGGTGCTGAACGGCCTCCAGGTGGAGGACCGCGTCGCCAAGGGACGACTGCTGAAAGTGGTGGATCGTCCCCGGCTGCCGTGAGGGACATCGCGTTCTTTGGACGGAGAGCGAGCGGCGTCGGCGGGATCCCGACCTCATAGCACGCCATGCCCTGCATGGAGACCGATAAAGCGGCTCCAGGGTCACGATCCTCCCATCGAGTGCCGGTCCCGACTCGCGAATCGAGACTCGCGGCGCAACATGTTCCTGAGCGTGAGAGGTGTCCCGACGATGTTCAATCGTCTGTGCGTGCACTCGTTGCGTCGAGGTTCGTGAATCCATTCACGAGTCGGTTGACAATGTGGTGAAGTCGCTCTAGCGTGCGCGCCGCCATGACCAAGATCATCGCTCCCGCTCTGATCGTCTGCGCGCTCGTCACCGCGAGCGTCGCCCTGTCCCAGTCCTTCGGCGTGAAGTTGGGCGCCACGAAGGGCCCCCAGCAGCCCATCGAGTTCAGCCACCGCATCCATGCGGGCGTGAACCAGATGGACTGTCTCTATTGCCACTCCAGCGCCGCCAACTCGCCTTGGGCGAACATCCCGGCCGTCAGTCAGTGCATGGGATGTCACACGGTCGTCGCGACCGACAAGCCCGAGATCGTGAAGTTGACCGACTACTGGACGCGTGGCGAGCAGGTCCCGTGGGTCAAGGTGCACAAGGTGCCCGACCACGTGAAGTTCAACCACAAGCGGCACGTCCGCGCCGGCATCGAGTGCCAGACGTGCCACGGACCCGTCGAGACGATGGACCGCGTGTACCAGTACAGCTCGCTCAAGATGGGCTGGTGCGTGACCTGTCATCGCCAGAACCTCGACAACCCGACCCACCCGGCCAGCATGGACTGTCTGGTCTGTCATCACTAGGGGCGCCATGTCCGACTCGGTGGTCTTCGAACGTCGCGAATTCCTGAAGCTGGTGGGTGTCGGTGTCGCCGGCACCGCCGCCGGCTGTGCGGCCCCTGAGGCCGAGAAGCTCATCCCTTACCTGGTCGCCCCGACCGACGTCATGCCGGGCGTGCCGTACTTCCACGCCACCACCTGCCGGGAGTGCCCGGCCGGTTGCGGTGCGGTCGTGCGGACCCGCGAGGGTCGTGCGATCAAGCTCGAGGGCAACCCGAACCACCCGCTCGGTCAGGGCGGGCTGTGCGCGCGCGGCCAGGCGGGTCTGCAGGGTCTGTACGACCCCGACCGCATCAAGACGCCGCTGCAGAAGGACGGCTCGGGCTGGAAGGCGATCACGTGGGACGAGGCGATCGCGCTCGTCGCCGGCAAGCTGGGTGAGGCCAAGGGCCGCAGCCTGCTGCTCACCGGTCACGAGACCGGCACGGTGAGGTCGTTCGCGGGCGAGTTCGCCGCGGCGGTCGGCGCGCGTCACGTCATGTGGGAGCCGTTCGGCTACGAGGTGCTGCGCGCGGCCAACCGCGCCACCTTCGGCCTCGACGCCGTTCCGCACCTCGACCTCGCCGCCGCACGCTGCGTGATCGCGTTCGGCGCCGACTTCCTCGAGACGTTCGGGTCGCCGGTCGCGCAGGCCCGCGGCTTCGCCGCGATGCGCGCCAAGCGCGACGACGGCGCCGGCCACTTCATCGCCGTCGAGCCGCGTCTGTCCACCACGGCGGCCAGCGCCGACGAGTGGGTCGCGCCCAAGCCGGGCACCGAGTACGCGCTCGCGCTCGGTCTCGCGCACGTCATCTGCAACGAGAACCTGGGCACCGCGGGTGCCGAGCGCGCCGCGGTGAAGGCCGCCGTCGCCGCCTACACGCCCGACGCGGTCGCGCAGCAGACCGAGGTCCCGGCCGACACGATCGTGCGACTCGCGCGCCTGTTCGCGAAGTCGGGCCCGAGCCTCGCCATCGCCGGTGGCGTCGCCACGCAGGGCACGCAGGGCACCGCCCTCGCCGCCGCGGTCAACCTGCTCAACCACGCGGCCGGCAACACGAACCGCACGGTGCGCTTCGACCGTACGCTCGACCTCTCGGGGCTGGCCTCGTTCGCGCAGTTGGTGCGCGAGTTCGAGGGCATGGCCGCGGGGCAGGTGGACGTGCTGCTCGTGAGCGGCACCAACCCCGTGTACGCCACGCCGGCGTGGTCCGGTGCGTCCGAGGCCATGGCCAAGGTGCCGTTCAAGGTCGCGCTCGCGACGGCGAAGGACGAGACCGCTGAAGCGTGCGACCTCATCCTCCCGATGTCCCACGCGCTCGAGAGCTTCGGTGACGCGTGGTCGGCGCGCGGCGTGTACTCGCTGCAGCAGCCCGCCATGAAGCGTCTGCCGATGTTCGACTCGCGTTCCTTCGGCGATGCGCTCATGGCGATCGGCAAGCAGGCCGGCGTCGGCGCGAACTGGCCGGAGTCGTTCCATGACGTGCTGCGCGCCCGCTGGCAGACGCTGCACGCGCGCTTCGGCAAGGGCCGCGACTTCGACACGTTCTGGATGGAGTCGCTGCGTGACGGTGGCGTGTTCGAGGACGTGTCGGCGGCGCCGGTGCGCTTCACCGCCTCGTACCCGTTCGCGGCGTCCGAGCGTCAGGGCGACGGTCCGCTGGCGCTGCTCGTGACCGCGTCGAACAACTTCTACGACGGTCGTGGCGCGAACCGCCCGTGGCTGCAGGAACTGCCCGACATGACCAGCAAGACGGTCTGGGGCTCGTGGGTCGAGATCCACCCCGAGACCGCCGCCACGCTGGGCGTGAAGCAGGGTGACCCCGTGAAGCTCGAGACCTCGGCCGGTTCGGTCGAGGCGCCGGCCTACCTGTACGCCGGCATCCGCAAGGACACGGTCGCGCTCGCGCTCGGCCAGGGCCACACCTCGTACGGCCGCTACGCCAAGGGCCGTGGCGTCAACGCGCTGGCGCTGCTGCCGCAGGCGACCGACGCGGCCGCGGGTGCGCTCGCGTACCAGGGCGCCAACGTGAAGGCGTCGCGCGGTGCGAAGGCGATGGACCTGTACGAGCAGCAGGCCGAGAAGAACCAGCACGGGCGCAAGATCGCTCAGATCGTCCCGGTCGCGGCGCTGTTGGGTGGCGCGGCCGCCGGTCACGGTGAGGCGGCAGCGCACGGCGAGGCCGCGGCCCACGGCGAGGCGAAGGGGCACGGCGACGCGGCCGCCCATGGTTCGTCGGGCGGTCACGACGCGCACTACCCCGGGCACTACCCGGCGGGCGAGCACGTCCACGACCAGCACCCCAGCATGTCGCGCCCCGGCCAGTACACCGAGCCGCTCGCGCGACCCGAGGGCTGGCAGCCGCCGGCGCACGCGATCACCGCGTTCGAGCCGGAGCTCAAGGTCCGTCATCCCAAGCACGAGCCGGTGCGCGAGGGTTCGTACAAGAACGCCAAGCACCGCTGGGCGATGGCGATCGACCTGAACGCCTGCACGGGCTGCGGTTCGTGCGTCGTGGCGTGCTATGCCGAGAACAACATCCCGGTCGTCGGTCCCGAGCTCATGCGCCGCGGGCGCGAGATGGCGTGGATCCGTATCGACCGCTTCGAGGAGAAGGTGGCACCGGGGGCGAGCGACGTGCGCTTCGTGCCCATGATGTGCCAGCACTGCGGTGACGCGCCGTGCGAGATGGTGTGCCCCGTGTACGCCACCTACCACAATCCCGAGGGCCTCAACGCGCAGGTGTACAACCGCTGCGTGGGTACGCGCTACTGCTCGAACAACTGCCCGTACAAGGTGCGAGCGTTCAACTGGTTCGAGTACTCGGCGCCTGAGAAGACGACGTTCGCGTTCCCCGAGCCGCTGAACTGGCAGCTCAACCCCGATGTGACGGTGCGCAGCAAGGGCGTCATGGAGAAGTGCACCATGTGCATCCAGCGCATCCTCGAGGGCAAGGGGCACGCCAAGGACGAGAACCGCGAGGTGCGCGACGGCGAGATCCAGACCGCGTGCGCCCAGTCCTGCCCGGCCCAGGCGATCACCTTCGGTGACCTCGCCGATCCGGAGAGCGCGGTCCACCTCAAGAGCTTCGGCGAGCGCAAGTACTGGGTCTTCCAGGAGCTCAACACCAAGCCCGGCGTCACCTACCTCCAGAAGGTGACGCGCGACACCATGAGCGGGGGCCCGGCGTGAGCCAGACCACGACGCACGCGGCCGCCCACGACCCGGCCGATCCCGAGAAGCGCCCGATCACCCAGGCGTCGTTGAACGACGACGTCATGAAGCTGATCAGTCTTCCCGGCAAGCTGTGGTGGGCGGCGTTCCTCTTCGACCTCGCGGTGCTGGCGTTCGCGCTGGCGGCCGTGCGTAACCTGATCGTGCACGGCTGGGGCGTGTCGGGCTTCATGCGACCCGTCATGTGGGCCGTGGACATCACGAACTTCGTGTTCTGGGTCGGCATCGCGCACTGCGGTACGCTCGTCTCGGCCGTGCTGTTCCTGTTCCGGTCCCACTTCCGGCGCGCGGTCTACCGCATCGCCGAGGCCATGACCGTGTTCGGCGTGCTCACCGCCGCGATGTTCCCGGCCATCCACACCGGCCGTCCGTGGTTCGACTACTGGCTGTTCCCGTACCCGAACCAGCGCCAGCTGTGGACCAACGTGCGCTCGCCGCTCGAGTGGGACGTGTTCGCCGTCAACACGTACCTCACCGTCTCGAGCATCTTCTTCCTCGTCGGCCTCATCCCCGACGTGGCGGCGGTGCGTGACCGCGCGAAGCACCCGGTCATGAAGCTCATCTACACGCTGCTCTCGTTCGGCTGGACGGGGTCGAACGTGCAGTGGAAGCACTTCTACGGCGCCTACCTGTTCTTCGCCGCCCTCGCCACGCCGCTCGTGTTCTCGGTGCACTCGGTCGTGTCGTGGGACTTCGCGATGGCGCAGACGCCGGGCTGGCACTCGACGCTGTTCGCGCCCTACTTCGTGGCCGGCGCGATCTTCTCGGGCGTCGCCATGGTGATCAACCTGCTCATCCCGATCCGCAAGATCTTCAAGCTCGAGCACATCGTGACGCTCGACCACATGGAGAAGCTCGCGAAGCTCGTGCTGCTGACCTCGTGCATGGTCGGCTACTCGTACCTGACCGAGTTCTTCATGGCGTGGTACGGCCCCAACAAGGCCGAGCGTGACGTGTTCTGGTTCCGCGCCACCGGGCACTACTGGTGGGCGTTCTGGACCATGTTCTCGTGCAACGTCATCTTCCCGCTCATCCTGTGGTTCAAGCCGGTGCGCCGGAACATGACGATCATGTTCTTCCTCTGCATCCTCGTGAACGTGGGCATGTGGTTCGAGCGCTTCGTGATCATCGTCACGTCGCTCACCCGTTCGTTCAATCCGGCGAACTGGTTCTACTACAAGATGTCGCTCACCGAGGTGCTGCTCATCGTCGGCTCGTTCGCCTGGTTCTTCATGTTCTTCCTGGTGTTCGTGCGCGTGCTGCCGGCGTTCTCGATCGCGGAGATCAAGGAGACCCTGCCCATGCCGCGCCGGAGGGACCACGCATGATCGACAAGGTCATGGCCCTGCTGATGCCGCCGCCGCCGAAGTTCCACGGCGTGATGGGCATCTTCTACTACGTGGACGACGCCGCCGACGCCGTGAAGGCGCTGCGGCAGGCGGGTCACAAGGACCTGCAGGTGTTCTCGCCGGTGCCGCACCACGAGATCGAACACGCCCTCGAGCAGGGCCCGTCGCTCGTGCGCTGGGTCACCTTCACGGGTGGTCTGCTCGGCGCCACCGGTGGCTTCGCCCTCTGCTACTACTCGATCGCCTCGTGGCCCCTCGTGGTGGGTGGCAAGGAGCTCTTCAGCCTGCCGCCGTTCACGGTCATCGGTTACGAGAGCATGATCCTGCTCGCCGGTCTGGCGAACCTGCTCGGCATGCTGGCGCTCGGCCGTCTGCCGCAGATCCGCGCGACGGCGCCGTACGACGTGCGTTTCCAGGAGGACCGCATCGGCATCTGGGTGCCGTGCGGCCCCGACGCCCGCGACCGCGTCGAGCAGATGATGAAGGGACAGGGCGCGGAGGAGGTGCAGCTCCATGGTTAAGCCCGTGGCGTTCGTGGCGCTGCTCGCGCTGTGGTCCGCGTCGTTCCAGCAGGGTTGCGAGGACGTGAAGAAGTCGCTCACGCACCTGTCGTACTACCCGATCCGTGACATGCGCCAGACGGTCGCGATCGACCCCCAGCGCAGCACGTGGGGGGCTCCCGACTCGCTGAACGTGCCCTCGATCGGGGCGGACACCTACCGCTTCGACACGGCGCCCTACGAGGTCGCGGGCGCCCGCATGGTCGCTCCGGCGGCGACCGACGCCATGGTCGCGCGCGGGGACAGCCTGTATCACACCATCTGCTGGACCTGCCACGGCAAGACCATGATGGGTGACGGCCCGGTGACCGCGAAGTTCATCCCGCCGCCCGACCTGCTCGCCGAGGCCACCCGCGGTCGTACCGACGGCTACCTCTACATGTACATGCGTCACGGTGGCGCGATCATGCCGTCCTACGGCGCCGCGCTCTCCGCTCACGACGCGTGGTCGATCGTCCACTACATCCGCCAACAGCAAAAGGTCAGCCCGCGATGAGCCACGAGGCCGTTCTCCGCGACATCGCCGGCCGCCTGCCCGGCACCCCCGATCCCGCGAAGCGCCGTGTCTTCATGGCACTCATGGCGGTGGGTCTGGCCGCGTTCGTGTACCTGTTCGTCACCAACCCGCTGCGCGCGTGGGGCAGCTGGACCATCAACACGCTGTACTTCCTGGGCATCGCCCAGGGCGGCGTGGTGCTGGCGGCGGCCATCCGCCTGGCCAATGGCCGGTGGGGTGGGCCCATCATGCGCATCGGCGAGTCCCTGTCGTCCTACCTTCCGTACGGCATCGCCACCATGGTGGTGCTGCTGGGGGCGGGCATCTGGACGTACCTGCCGTGGATCGGCAACGTCGATCCGCATCAGGCGCCGTTCCTCAACGTGCCGTTCCTCATGATCCGCACGCTCGGCGGCCTGCTCCTGTTCACGTGGCTGGCCCGCAAGCTGGTGGCGGTCTCGCTGCGCCGTGACCTGCACGCGCTGGCGCCGTTCGTCTCGCCCGCCCTCAAGGCCGAGTACGACAAGGCGGTGGGCACGTGGCGCGGCGACGAGGCCGAGGCGAAGTCCTACTCGCACGAGGTCTCGCACCTCTCGCCCCAGATCGCGTTGACGTTCGTGACGTTCTTCAGCGTGCTGGCGTGGGACTTCATCATGGCGCTCACGCCCAACTGGGTGAGCCCGCTGTTCGGGTGGTTCGTTTACGCCGGTGCGTTCACCTGCGCCATCGCGGTGGTCTGCATCCTCGCCACGCGCCTGCGTGCCCTGCGTGGGCTCGAGGGCTACATCACCACGAACATGTTCTGGGACATGGGCAAGGTCCTGTTCGCGTGGTCGGTGTTCTGGGCCTACCTCATGTGGTCGCAGTACCTGCCGATCTGGTACGCGAACATGCCCGAGGAGACGTGGTGGGTGTTCCTGCGCTTCGAGCAGCCGTGGCGTCCGTTCGCCTACGCGGCGTTCGTGCTCATCTTCGTGATCCCGTTCCTGGGCATGCTCAACAAGACGAGCAAGACCAACCCGGCGTTGCTCATGACCTTCTCGTGCATCTCGCTCGCCGGTCTGTGGGTCGAGCGGCACGTGCTGGTCATGCCGTCGCTGAACCCCGATCAGGCGTGGATCGGCCTGCCCGAGGTGGGGGTGACGGCGGGCTTCGTGGGCCTGTTCGGCTTCGCGGTGCAGGGCTTCCTCGCGAAGTACCCGTGCGTGAAGGTGACCGACGTGTTAGAGCGCGCCGGGGGCCACGGGCACTGACGCCTCGCATTCGGCGTCGCACGCGCCCGGGTCCTCGAGCACGAGGATCCGGGCGCGATGCTTTTGGGGGCTGAAGGATCGAACGGAGCCGGGATGGCGGAACGGCAGACGCAGCGGACTTAAAATCCGCAGGGTGCAAGCCCGTGAGGGTTCGAGTCCCTCTCCCGGTACCATTCGAGACGACCGCGGCGGTGCGTGGAGTACAGCGCGTGGCGAGGGGAGCGAGCCGAGCCCCGTTGTCGAGCCTGAGCGTGCGGTCCCATGGACTCGCCCGTGCCGAAGGCGACGATGGGATCAGCCATCGAGTGGCTCCGTGGCTCGAATGTGCGGTGGCTCCGCGGGGCACACGAAGTTCGGAATGAGCGAACGAATCCGTTCAAGGGGGGCCGCTTCGTAACGATTGTGTTCGCACAGGGTGGGGCCAGAGCGGCATCCTTCGCCGCGCTGTACCGTCCGGCCACGTGCCCCTGCGGGGCGCCCTTCCCATGGGCCGGTCGGAGAGAGAGAGAGACGGACCGCCTGCCGGCGGTTCGATTCCCCCGAGGCCCCATGCATTCTCGTCGTGACGTCCTCCGAGCCAGTCTGCTCGCCAGCGGCGCCCTGCTGCTCCCGCGCTGGGCCTACGGCAAGGGTGAGGACGAGTTCATCTCGTCCGCGTCCTCGCGTTTGTTCCCCAGCCCGTTCCTGCGTCCCTTCGCCACGGACCTGCCGCTGCCCCCGGTGGTCCGCCCGGCCAACCCGTTCGGCACCCTGCGTTCGGTGCCCATGGGGTCCGTGTACCACGAGATCCGGGCGCGCGAGGGCATGCAGCAGGTTCACCCGGACCTGCCCCCGACGCGCGTCTGGGGCTACGAGGACGTGAACGGTTCCGGCGAGGGTCGCTTGTGGCCCGGCCCCACGTTCGTCTCGCGCGAGGGCGTGCCCATGCTGGCGCGCTTCCGCAACGAACTCGATCCCGGGCACGTGGGATTCGGTGTGCCCACGCTCGCCGTGCATCGGCACGGTGGCGACCAGGCCCCCGAGGACGACGGCCACCCGGTGGACTACTTCCGACCCGGGGAGCACCGCGACTATTACTGGCCCGAG
>JBEGJG010000014.1:0-16952 GCA_041184705.1 Candidatus Eiseniibacteriota bacterium | reverse complement strand
CTTCCCGAGACGTACGCCGACTACTACCGCGGCGGAGTGCGCACGGCCCGGGTGCGCAACGAGCGCCGACACGAGCTGAAACTGGCGGTGTGAGACAAGTGAACGCCCCCGGCGGGCGCGAGCCTCACCGGGGGCGTCAACAATCTTCGCCGCACAATCAGAGGGTCTGCAGCAGCGTGCGCATCATCTCGTCGGCCATGGTGATGATCTTGGCAGCCGCACCATAAGCCTGCTGCTGGGCCATGAGGCTCACCATCTCCTCGTCCACCGACACGCCGCTCACCGCCGCGCGCTGCAGGTCCGCCTGATCCATGAGCGCCTGCTGGACCTCGGCGTCGCTGCGCGCACCGCTCACCGCCAACCCCACGCTCGAGGCGACGCCCGAGAAGAAGTCCCGGAACGACCTCTGACCCAGGCCGGCGAGGGCGGTGTCCCCGAGCTGCGCGAGGCGCAACGCGACGGCACCGTCGCCGTTGAGGTTCGACCCGCTCGCGGCCACCGCCATGCTCGAGGCTCGCAGCGCGGAGGTGAGCTGGATGCCGGCCGCCGTCGTTCGCGTGGGATCGAAGAAGTCGGTGTTCGTCGCGCCCGACGCGGTGTAGCCGCTGCGATGGATGGAGTTCACCTCACCCACGAGCGCCGCTGCGAGCTGGTCGAGCTGGGCGCGCACCGCGGGGATGCGCGTGTTGACCAGCTCCAGCCCGGCCCCGAGGCTGCCGCCGACGCGGCCGAGCGAGGCCCCTCCCGCATCCACCAGCCGCATGTCGGGCGACGTGCCGTCGAGGCGGATCTGGGCCGGGATGACGCGATCCACGAGGTTCGCCTCCTCGCCCATCACCGTGACCGTGCCGTCGTCGTGCTTCACGACGCGCACCGAGACGAGCGCGGAGAGCTGATCGATGGCGAGGTCGCGACGATCCATGAGGTCCGACGCCCCGGCCCCACCCGACGACAGGATGTCCTGGTTGAGGTCGGCGATCTGGCGCAGCAACTGGTTGGCCTGCGCGGTCTCGGCCTCGAGTCGCGACAGGGTGTCGGCGGTGGTGGTCGAGAGCCGGCTGTCGAGGTGGTTGAGCTGCGCGGCGAGCCGGGCCCCGGCCTGGCACACGAGATCGCGCGCCGCCGGACTGGCCGGGTCGTTCGAGAGGTCGGAGAAGGCGTGGAAGAAGCGGTCGAGCGCCGCCGAGATGCCGGTGTCGGAGGGTTCCCCGATCGAGTCCTCGATCTGGCGCAACCCGTACTCGAGCGTCGAGGACTGCGAGAACAGGCCCGCCTCGCGACGGAACGTGCCGTCGTAGAACAGGTCGCGTGCTCGCTGCACCGTGCCGCTCGTCACCCCTCGGCCGATGTAGCCCTCGGGCGTGTTCAGCGGATTCTGGGCGCGCAACTCCAGGCGCTGACGGCTGTAGCCCGGGGTCTGCGCGTTGGCCACGTTGTTCGCCGTGACCTCCATGGCACGACGCTGCGTGAGCAGCGCGCTGCGGGCGATGCTGAGCAGACTCGAGAGCGACATGGCTCACCCCTGCCGATCGAGCACGATCCCCGACGGCGCCGAGCGCATCTCGCCCGGGTAGCCGACGGTGGGACCGTCCGAGAACATGGACTGCAGGAACGTGCGCTCGGACTCGAGCACGCGCCGGATCACGACACTGTTGACGCGCGAGGCGCGCGCCGCCTCCTCGGCGGCATGACGCAGACGGAGATGGGCCTGACGCAGGGCCTCGGGCACGATCACACCGAAGCCCGAGAACAACTCGGCGAGCGAGGATCCGGTGCCCCCGGCGAGCCGGTCCACCATGGACTGACGCTGCTCGCGCAGCTTGGTGAGACGCAGCATGAGACGGTCGATGTCCTCGGTGGTGGCATCGAGCGCCGGGCGGTCGCCCTGCGACACCGCGCCACGCTGCGAGGCCAGCACGCCCGAGAACTCGATCAAGCCGTGCGCCTCCTGCTCCATCACCTCGACGAGTCCCGCGAATGCGGACGTCCCTGCGGGGCGCGGGTCCGACACGATGCCGATGGCCATGGTCACTTCCCTTTCTCGGTGGTGGGCGGCGCGGCGGCATCGAGCCGACGAACCAACTGACGGTAGAGGGCCTCGCCGAGCCCCTGCGGGTCGCGTCCCGCGGTGAGGCCGGCGATCTGCTGGTCGAGCAGGCCGGTGAAGAGCTCGCGCGCGGGGTCGTCCTGCCCCCCCGAGGAGGGCACGCTCGCGCGCATGGCCTGGAACATCTGATCGAGGAACATGGACTCCATCGCGTGCGCCGTGCGACGCAACTGCACGTGCGGGTCGGCCGCGACCTCGCGATTCGGGCGGAGGGCGTCGGGCGTCATCGGACCACCACCTCGGCGCGCAGCGAGCCCGAGGCGCGCAGCGCCTCGAACACCGCGGCGATGTCGGCACCGCGCGCCCCGGCGGCGTGCAGACCGGCCGCGACCTGCTGCACCGACGCGTCGGCGGGCACGCTCACCGAACCCGCGACCGGCGACGGCTCGCCACCGATGCGCAGCGTCACGCCACCGCGACTCACGACCGCGGACGAGACCCGCAGGTCGCCGCCGGCGACCACCGAGCCGTCGCGGACGTCGATCACGACGCGCGTCGGCTCGGGTGCGGCCACGATCACCGTGTCCACCGCGGCCATCCAGAGTGCGACCGGACGCCCGGCGGGAACCTTGAGCGCGATCGCGCCCGCATCCTCGAGCGTCGCGGTGCCGGCCCCGAAGGCGGCGTCCACCGCTCCGGCCACGAGACTCGCGGTCCGCAGGTCGGGGTCACGCAGCAGCAACCGGGGCTCCGCCGTCGGACGCGCCTGCTCGACCTCGAGCACGCCACCCTGCGCGACGAGTCCGCGGTTGGCGCGCGAGGAGGCGATCCCCCCGTCGCGACCGTCGCTCACCTGCAGCACCCCCTGCGCGGTCGCGAGCGGCGGCTGCCCGGGGTCGGTCACGAGCGGGGTGATCCACAGCGTGCCGCCGTGGAGCGAGGTGGCGTCCCCGATCGCGCTCACCTGCACGTCGAACCGTCCCCCCGGGCGCAACCACGGCGAGACCTCGGCGGTCACGACCACGGCGGCCACGGCGCGCAGGCGCAACTGGTCGGTGGGGACCTCGATCTGGAAGCGGCGGAGCAGGTTCGCGACCGACCGCACGCTCGGCGAACCCGCCGAGGCGCGACCGAAGCTGCGATCCCCCGTGCCGTCGAGCCCGGTCACGAGCCCGTAGCCGACGATGCGCACCGGCACGTCTCCGGCGTGGCGCGTGAGGTCGCTCACGCGCGCCGTCGCGGCCTGGGCCACGCCCGCCAGCGACGCGAACCACGCGACCACCACGATCAGGAGAGGGTTCGGGAGACGCATGGGACCTCCGCGGCGCGCGCTCACGGCCACAGCATCCCGAGCACCTTGCCCAGGATCCCCTGCCGCGGGCCGATCTTGCCGCCCTTGTAGGTGATGACCGCGTCGGCGATGCGCGACGACAGCACACGGTTGGAGCCGTCCACGTCCTCGCCGCGCACCCAGCCCTCGAGGTCGATGGTCTGCAGGCGGCCGTCCACCGAGACGCGGCGCGAACCGCGGATCCGCAGCGCACCGCCCGACTCGACCTCGACCACGCGCACGGTGAGCACCGCGGTCAGGTCGCCCGAGCGACCGGCCTCGCCCACGTCGCGCGAGTTCGTGAGACTGCCGGCCTGGAAGCTCGCGCCCTGCGTGCTCGTGGGCGTGTCCAGTCGGAGCCGATTGCTCATGGAGCGATTGCCGTCGGAGACGCGCGAGACGCGCTCGCGCGCCGCGGTCTGCTCGTCCACCACCACGGTGATGAGGTCGCCGGGGCCGAGCGGCATGCGATCGGACAACCAGCTCGCGCGCGGCGGCGCGGGTCGCACCGGCACCGCGGGTGTCGCAGCGGTGTCGGCGACCGCGGCGGTCGTGTCGGTCTGGGCGCGCACGGCCGTCACGCCCGCGACGATCGCGAACAGGGCCCACACGATCGCGCGCCACGGCGCATGCGTCCGGACTCGGGTCATCATCGCATCCCCCCTGCGAGGCTCACCTCGCCCGCGCCCGTGGCACGACCCACGAGCCGTCCGGCCCGGCCGTCCACGCGCACCTGCACCCAACCACCCTCGACCGCGCCGTTCACGGCGATGCCCGGGCGTGACACCTCCACACCACCCTCGCGCCACACCAACGTCACCGGAGCGCCCGCCTGCACGGCGAGCGGCGGTGCGACCGCCGGCCACGCGAGCCGTTCGCCCGCAGCGAGCGGACGGCGCACCCGCCACCCGGTCGCGACCGCACCCGGCGTCGCACGCTCGAGGCGCGGCGCGCCCCACTGCGTCCGGTCCTGCCACGCGATGTCCGCGGCCGTGAGACTCGCGCCCGCGGCCAGGTCGCGGGCCGCGACCGGCTCGGTCCGACGCACGCCGGCGCGCACGCGCGCCACCTGCGTCGGCCGCCCGGGCCGCTCGATCGCGAGGACCACCCAGCCCTCGCGCCCCGCACCCTCGATCGTGACCGTGCCCGGCTCGGACAGGTCCGACGCCCCCGCGCCCCAGGCGAGTTCGAGGCGCGTGGCCTCGACCCCCCAGCGCGCGGCGAGTCCGTCCCGCACCCGCGCCTCGATGGGCGCGGACACGGGCGCGGCGAGCACGCCGGCGATCAGGAGCTCAACGCAGGAGATCATTGCTCTGCTGCATCATCTCCTCGGCGGCGCGCACCGCCTTGGCGTTGATCTCGTAGGCCCGCTGCGCGGCGATCATGTCGGTCATCTCCTGCACCATCTCGACGTTGCTCGACTCGAGCGTGCCCTGCAGCAACCGCCCGAAGCCGTCCTCGCCCGCGAGCCCGGTGACCGGCTCGCCCGAGGCGTCGGTGGCGACGTACTGGTTCTCCCCGATGGCCATGAGCCCAGCCGGGTTGAGGAAGCGTGCGAGCTCGATGCGGCCGACCTCGGTCGGCGTGGACTCCCCGGGCAGACGCGCGCTCACCACGCCGTTCGGCGCGACGGCCACGTCGCTCGCATCGGGCGGCAGCGTGAGCCCGGGCATGACCGCGTAGCCGCCGGTGGTGACGAGTGCGCCCGAGGCGTCGAGCGTGAAGCTGCCGTCGCGCGTGTAGGCGACCGTGCCGTCGGGGCGCTGGACCTGGAACAGGCCCTCGCCCTCGACCGACATGTCGAGCGGACGGTTCGTGGTCTCGGGCGAGCCCTGCGCGTGCAGGCGCAGCACGGCGGAGATGCGCACGCCCTTGCCGATCTGCACCGGCGCCAGCGTCTCCTTGCTCTGCGCGTCGGCGACGCGCGCCTCGCGGACGGTCTCGTAGAGCACGTCCTCGAAGCTCACGCGGCTGCGCTTGAAGCCGGTGGTGTTGACGTTCGCGAGGTTGTTGGCGATCACGTCGATCATCCGCTGCTGCGCCATCATGCCGCTCGCGGAGGTCCTGAGACTCGAGTTCATCGTGGGCTCCCCTTCCGTCGCCACCCGTGGGCGGCGTGCGGTCCGTGCGTCACTCGACGCGTCCGACCTGGTTGACGACCGTGCCGAGCACCCCGTCCATGGCGCGCAGCGCATCGAGGTTGGCGGCGTAGGCGCGCTGGATCGCGACCAGGTCCACCATGCCGGTGAGCGGGTCCACGTTCGGCTCCTCGACCGCGCCCTGGCGCACGCGCAGCGCACCGTCGGCGGCGGTCGTGGCGGGCACGAGCGGCGAGAAGCGGCCGGCGCCCTCCTTGCGGACCTGCTGTCCCGGCACGTTCACCATGCGAAGGCGCGCGACGAGCGCGCCGTCCACCAGGACCGAGCCGTCACCGTGCACCTCGAGCGTGCCGCCCGCGGCGTGGATGGCCCCCTTCTCGCCGAGCACCGGTGCGCCGTGCGAGTCGGTGAGTCGGCCCTCGGGGTCGAGCTGCAGCGAACCGCCCCGCGTGAGGCGCTCACCCTGCGGCGTCGAGACGACGAGGAAGCCGTCGCCCTCGAGCGCCAGGTCGAGCGGCCGACCGGTCGAACGGAACGTGCCCTGACGAAGGTCGGTGTGCATGACGACCTGCGGGAACGGCGCGCCGTCCAGCTGGCGCGACGTGACGCGATCCACCTTGAACGCATCGCTGTTGGCGTTGGCCAGGTTGTTGGCCGTCACCTCCTGCGCGCGCAGCCAGTAGCCGAGCGATCGCGCCGTGTTCACGATGCCTGGGATCGGCATGCCGTCCTCCGGTTGCGGGACGTTCCGCCGACATGGCGGGGTCCCCCACGACACCCCTACCGCAAGCCGTGTGCCACCGACCTCGCACTCTCACGCTCGCACCGGTAACCCTGCGACATCGCGCGAGGGCATCGCCGCAATCCGTTGCCCCCAGTCATGTTGCGGATGCACTTCAAGTCGAACGCGAAGGGCTCGCGCGCGCGCGATCGACGGCTCGTGACGGAGTGCGAGGACGTCTCGGGACGGGAGTGCGCGTCGGACCGGAAAGGTCGTCCGGTGCTCGGCAGCGGTTGCCGGACGAGGGTCACCGGATCGGTCCCTCACCCGGAGTGACCGACACGATCCGAGCGATGGCATGCGTCCACCGGCGAGCGCGACACCGGGCCGAGCGGCCCGGGACGGTGGCTCAGCGACGGTGGTCGGGCGCGTGCAGCATGGCCCGCACGGCGTCCCGCGGCAGGCCGGCGGCGCGCGCGATCCGACGCTGCTCCACGCCACGCTCGGCGAGCGTGAGCACGCGCAGCGCGGCGTCGAGCCCGTGACGGCGGCGACGGAGCGCGACGAGGCGCGGGGCGAGCGCGCGCCCCACGAACACCAGCAGGGCGACGAGGACCGCCCCCAGCACCAGCCACGCCACCGTGCCCCCGAGCGCGACACGACGCGCGAGCGCGAGCGGAGCGGCGGTGGTCGCGGGCGGCACCACGACCGGCGTCACCACGGGACGCGCCGACGTGGGGCGGCCGAGGCCCACCCCCCGCACCGCGAACCACGGCCACGACGGGGCGAGTGACACGGGCCGGACCGCGCTGCGCGCGTGACGGAGCGCGAACCACGGCCACGACGGCGGCGCGAGCCAGGCGAGCGACGGATCCGCCGCGCGCACCGTGCCGTGGGCCACCGGTGCCGGTGCGGACGTGGAATGCGGCAGCAGCCCGCCGACCAGCAGCAGGGCCACCACCACGGCCACCGTCCCCCACAGCATCCGGCGCGGCATGCGTCAGTCCTGCATCGAAGCGCGCAGTCGCTGGATGGCGCGCCCATGGAGCTGGGAGACGCGCGACTCGGAGACGTGCAGCACCTCGCCGATCTCGCGCAGCGTGAGGTTCTCGAAGTAGTACAGCGACAGCACGAGCCGGTCCTTGCCCGGCAGCGCACCGATCGCCTCGCGCAACTGGTCGAGCTGCTCCTCCTGCATGAGCTCGTCGCCCGGCGCCGGGGCGCGGTCGTCGGGGATCACCTCGTGCAGCGCCTCGTCCTCGACCCCGCGCGGTGCGTGGTCGAGCGCGACCATGCTGCGCCCCTCGGTCTCGCCCACCCACTTGTGATAGGTCGGCATGTCCACACCCATGCGCTCGGCGACCTGCGCCTCCGTGGGCGGGCCGCCCAGCGTCTGCTGCAGCTCGGAACGCGTCTGCGCGAGCAGTCGGCGACGCACGCGGATGGTGCGCGGCGACCAGTCCTGGGCGTGGATCTCGTCGAGCATCGCGCCGCGGATACGCGGCATGGCGTAGGTGCTGAACGCCAGCCCGCGTTCCGCATCGAAGCCCTCGAGCGCCTGCACCAGACCCACGGTGCCGGCACCGACCAGATCCTCGAGGTCGGGTGCACCGGGGCGATGCCGGCGCAGCTCATGCGCGGCGTGGTGCACGAGTCCCAGATAGCTGTCGAGCAGCTGTGCCCGCGCCTTGAGGTCGCCCCCCTCGCGGTACTGCCGCCACAGCACTTCGTTGAGACGGCTCACGAGTGGGACCTCCCCGCGGCGAGCGGTTCGGGGAACGAGGCGATGAGGCGCTCGACGAGCGGTGCCGCGAGCGCGTGATGGAGGGTCAGCCCCTCGGACTTACGCACGGCGCGTGCCAAGGACGGATCCTCGGGCAGCGATCCGAGGCGACCGAGCGTGCGACCGAGGAAGCGGTCCGCCGCACCCTCGAGACGGGCCCACGACGCCTCGGCCTCGTGCGCGTCGAGCGTGCGGTTCACGACCACGTCCACCGGGACCGAAGGGGTCTCGAGCGACAGGATCTTGATGAGCGCGTAGGTGTCGGCGAGTGCCGCGGGCTCGGGCGTGGCGACCGCCACCACCCGCGTGGCGCGCGCGTGCACCGAGCGCAGCACGCTCTCGATGCCCGTACCGGCGTCCACCACCGTGACGTCGTAGTCGTCCATGAGCGCGGCCAGCCGCACGTGCAGGCGGGCGCGGTCCATGGTGGTCAGCTGGTGCAGGTCCTCGGCCCCGGACTCGGCCGGCAGCAACCAGAGGTTGTCCGCGACCGGCACCACGATCTCCTCGGGGGCGGCGTCGCCCGCCACGACCGAGCCGAGCGTGAGACGCGGGGCGTGGCCCAGCAGGACGTGCAGGTTCCCCTGGTTGAAGCTGGCGTCCATGAGGAGGACGCGGCGGCCGGAGGCCGCGAGCCCCGACGCCAGCAGCGTCGCGAGCACCGACACCCCCACCCCGCCCTTGCCCCCACCCACCACGAGGGCGGGCGACTCGGCAGGGACTTCCGGCAATTCCGTCCGCATCGGACGATCGCGCAGCGCTGCGGCCTGGTCCTTCACATGACCTCCTGCGGGAGCGGAGCGGCGGCCGACGCGAGGTCGGCGGGCACCTCCTGCCCCGTGGTCATCCACCGCATCGGCAGGCCGGTCTCGGCCGCGAGCGCGCGAACGACGGTGTCCCCCGGGAACTCGTCCACCTTGGTCGCGACGATGTGCGTCACGCCGAGCACGCGGTGCTGGGCGAGGATCGCGCGGGCGCGACGGGCATCGAGCCCCGCGGGCAGCGTGAGATGCACCTCGACGGGTGCGAGCGTCTGCAACAGCTCGCGCGTCTCGCGCAGATCTCCGGGGCGCGAGGGCGCGCGTCCGGCGGTGTCCACCAGCACGACGTCGCGGTCGCGCAGGCGCTGCATGACGCGCGCGAGGTCGCGCGGTTCGTAGGCGACCTCGAGCGGCAGGCGCGACAGCTCGGCGTAGGCGCGAGCCTGTTCGACCGCGCCCACACGGTACGTGTCGAGGCAGACGAAGCCCACGCGATCGCGGCCGAACACCTCGTCATGGTTGGCGAGCTTGGCGAGCGTGGTGGTCTTGCCGCTGCCCGTGGGGCCCACGAGCGCGATCACGCGCGGACCGCTCCTGTCGCGCCGAGCCTGCTCGATGCCCTCGGGACGCATGGGCTCGAAGCGGGGCCCGCGCGGGGCACGCCCCTCCTCGGCCACCATCTCGAAGCCACCGTAGGCGGCACGGCGCACCTTCAGCACGCGCGCGTCATCCCCGAGCATCGTGCGCGCACGCTCGAGCAGCGACGGGATGTCGGCTCCGTGGAGGATCTCATGCGGCATCGGGCAACTCCCAGGTCGCGAGGTTCTGGATGGGCGTCTGCGGCGGGAGCTCGGCGAGCGAGACCACGACGAGGCGCGGAAGGACGGGTTCGGTCAGGCGGCGCACGCCGAGCCGGAGGCCCGGGGGTGCCACGAGGGGGGGCTGCGTGCCCTCCCGACGCTGGCTTTGCACGAGTCGTTCCAACTCCCCGAGCGCGCGGTGCAATTGCTCCGGGTCGAGCTGCGAGGCCGGGGCGTTCGGGCGCGGGCTGAACAGCTGCATGAGCGCCACCTCGAGCTTGGGCCCGAGCGTGACGGCGCGGACCGTGCCGTCCTCGCCCGCCAGCATGTCGGCGATCACCGGACCGAGCGCGCGACGCGCGTGCTCGGCCAGCGCCTCGGGGTCCTTCGTCTGGTCGGCGGCGTCCGAGAGCGCCTCGAGCACCGTGACGAGGTCGCGCACCGGCAGCCCCTCGCGCAGCAGGCGCTGGAGGACGCGGTGGACCGCACCCAGGCTGAGCCGGTTCGGCACCAGATCCTCGACCAGAGCGGCGTGCGACTCCTTGAGGCTGTCGAGCATCTCGCGCACGTGCTGACGCGAGAGCAGGTCGGCCGCGTGCGTGCGGATGGTCTCGAGCAGGTGCGTGGAGAGCACGGCGAGCGGCTCCACCACCACCCAGCCGGACGACTCGGCGTTGGCGCGCTGCTCGGGGGCGACCCACACGGCGGGCAACCCGAAGCTGGGGTCGGTGGTGCGCATGCCCTCGAGCGGACCCCCGATGCCGCGCGTGTCCACCGCGAGCAGCAGGCCCGGAGGCAGTTCCCCGCCGCCGATGCGGACGCCGCGCATCTTGATGGCGTACTCATGGGCGGCGAGCTGGATGTTGTCGCGGATGCGGACCGAGGGCACGATCATGCCGAGCTCGAACGCGAGCTGCTTGCGCAGCACGCCGACGCGCGGCAGCAGCGTGCCGCCCTTGCGCTCGTCCACGAACGGCACGAGGCCGTAGCCGACCTCGAGCTCGAGCGGTTCGAGCGTGAGCAGCTCCTGCAACTGCGGGGCCTCGCTCGGCGACGCGGTCTCGGCGGCCGGTTCGGCGGTCGTCGCGGCCGCGGCGGCCGGGCGCTGACCGAGGCGGCGCGCGAGCAGACCGCAGCCCACGCCGAGCCCGAGGAACGGCAGCGGCGGCAGGCCCGGGACGAGCGCGAACGCCGACAGCACGCCGGCGGCGGTCCACAGCGCGCGCGGGCTGCGCGTGAACTGCGAGGCCATGGTGCCGGCCATGCCGCCGTTGTTCGAGCCGTGCGTGACCAGGATACCGGCGGCCGTGCTCACGATGAGCGCCGGGATCTGGGTCACCAGACCGTCGCCGATGGTGAGCATGCTGTAGGTCGTGAGCGCCTCGCCGGCCGTCATGCCGCGCTGCGTCATGCCGATCACGAACCCGCCGACGAGGTTGACTGCGGTGATGATGAGGGCCGCCACCGCATCGCCGCGCACGAACTTCGCGGCGCCGTCCATGGAGCCGTAGAAGTCGGCGTAACGGTTGATCTCCTCGCGCCGACGACGGGCCTCGACCTCGTCGATGAGCCCGGCCCCGAGGTCGGCGTCGATGCTCATCTGGCGACCCGGCATGGCGTCGAGGGTGAAGCGCGCGGCGACCTCGGCGATGCGCCCGGCGCCCTTCGTGATGACGACGAAGTTGATGACCACCAGGATGAGGAAGATGATCAGACCGACGACGACGTTGCCGCCGATGACGAACGTGCCGAACGCGGTGATGACGTCGCCGGCGTGACCGGTGCCCAGGATGAGCCGCGTGCTCGTGACGTTGAGCCCGAGCCGGAACAGCGTCATGAGCAGCAGCAGGCTCGGGAAGACGTTGAACTCGATCGGGTCGTGCGTGTTGATCGTGAGCATGAGCGTCACGATGGACAGCCCGAAGCTCACCGCGAGCAGCGCGTCGAGCAGGAACGGCGGCAGCGGCAACACGAGCAACGCGACCGTGATGACGACGCCGACCGCGAGCGCGGTCTCGGCGTTGCCCGCGAACAGTCGGCGCGCGACGCCCGGCAGGCCCGCCCCGGGCGCGGGCGCGCCGTTGGGGACGTGCGGGTGCCCCGCACCCGGGGTGGTCGGGTGCGCGGGGGCGCGGACGGCCGCGGGCGCGGCGCTCGGCAGGGTCACGGTGCTCACGAACGACCTCCATCAAGGGTGAGGCGGCCGCCGCCGGGCAGACGACCCCGCTGGCGGTAGACGAACGCGAGGATCTCGGCGATGGCGGCGTACAGGGCCGGCGGGATGGGACGGCCCACCTGCGACGAGGCAAGCAGGGCGCGTGCCACCGGCGGGTTCTCGACGATCGGCACGTCGTGCTGGCGCGCGAGGTCCTTGATGCGCTGCGCGAGCAGACGCTCGCCCATCGCGACCACGATCGGGGTCGGACCCTCGTCGAGGTCGTACTTCAGAGCCACGGCGACGTGGACCGGGTTCACGACCACGACGTCGGCCTTGCGCACGTCCTGCAGCATGAGCTGGCGGGCGCGACCGCGCGCCATGCTCTGCTGGCGCGCCTTCACCATGGGATCGCCCTCGGACTCGCGGTACTCCTGCTTCACCTCCTGCAGCGTCATGCGCAGGCTCTTCTCGAGCTGGTACCAGCGCCACACCCAGTCCACGGCGGCGACCACGAAGAACGCGATGCCCACCACCCAGGCCAGCTTGAACGCGACCGACCGGATGACCGCGGCGATGCCGCCGGGGCCCGCACCGGCGAGCGAGAGGAGTTCGGGCTGTGCGGCGGAGAGCACCATCCACGCCAGCGCACCGATGCCGCCCACCTTGAGCAGCGACTTCAGCAGGGTGACGACAGCCTCGGAGCCGACCATGCGCTTGAGGCCGCTCGCGGGATTGATGTTCGACCACTTGAAGGCGATGGACTTGAACGAGAACAGGCCGCGCGTCATCGCCAGTCCCGAGGCGACGGCCGAGACCACGACGACGGCGAACAGCGGCAGCAGGGCCCCGACCGTGCCGAGGATCGCACCGCGAAGTGCGGCCACCAGATCGCCACCGCCGAGGTCGGCGCCGAGCGCGAGCGAGGCGGTCGAGCTGCGCAGCTGGCTGGCCGCGAGCGCACCGATGGCGGCCGTGCCCGTGGCGCCGAGCAGCGCGACACCCGCGAGCGTCACCGAGGCCGAGGTGAACTCGGGGCTGCGGGCGACCTTGCCGTCCTCACGGGCGGTGGCGCGCCGTTTGGCGGTGGGTTGTTGGGTCCTCTCCTGCCCGTCGTCGCCGGCCATGGCTCAGCGCCCTCCCGCCGTGAGGCGCCACGAACCCAGGATGGCGTCCACCGCATCGGGCAACTGGGAGAAGCCGTCCACCAGCACGCCGGCCATGACCGGCAGTGCGATGCCCATGGCGAGCAACCCCGCCCCGATCGTGATCGGGAACGAGGTCATGAGGGCGTTCAACTGCGGCACGGCGCGGTTGAGCAGCGCCATCGCGACGTGCGCGAGAAGCAACGTGGCGAGCACCGGGCCCGCGACCGAGGCCGCGGTCGAGAACACGGTCCCGAGCAGGCCCGCCGACACGGTCGCGCCGCTCGCGATCGCCACCGCCCCGCCCGGTGGCAGGGCGCGCAGCCCGTCGGCCAGCCCGGCGACGAGCGCGAGGTGGCCGTCCACACCGAGGTACAGCACGGTCGCGAACAGACCGAACAACGAACCGAACTCCGAGTTGGGCAGGTCCGGCATGACGAACACGGCCGGCCCCATCGAGATGCCCATCTGCACGCCGAGCATCTCGCCGGCGAGGGCCGCCCCCTGCACGAGCACCGCAGCGGTCAGCCCGGTGGTCACGCCGATCAACCCCTCGAGCGCCAGCGGCAGCGGCAGGTCGAACGGCTGCACGGGCAGTTCGACGGGCGGCACCGAGGGCAGCAGGAGGATCGAGAGCACGACCGTGATCGCGGCACGGACCGCGGTCGGCATCTGCGTCATGGACCACAGCGGCGCCGACAGCATGAGACCGGTGACCCGCGCGGTCACCATGATGAGCGCGGGCCAACGATCGGGCGTCAGGGCCTGCTGCAGGGCGTCGGGGCTCATACCGCGAGGTTCGGCAGGCTGTTGAAGATGCCGGCCATGTAGGAGACGAGCCGGGACAGGAACCACGGCATGAGCAGGACGAGCACGAACGTCATCACGAGCAGCTTGGGGATGAACGTGAGCGTCTGCTCCTGGATCTGCGTGACGGCCTGCAGCACGCCGACCACGAGGCCGACGAGGAGCGCGGCCACCAGCATCGGGGCGGCGACGAGCAGCGACATCTGGATGGCGCTGCGCATGAGGTCGAGTGCGAGGGCGTTGGACATGTCAGCGGAAGCTCAGGATGAGGTTCTGGAACACGAGCGACCATCCGTCGGCGAGGACGAACAGCAGCAGTTTGAAGGGCAGCGAGATCATGGCGGGCGGCAGCATGAACATGCCGAGGCTCATGAGGACCGAGGCCACCACCACGTCCACGACCACGAACGGCAGGAACAGGGCGAAGCCCATCTGGAACGCGGTGCGCAGCTCGCTGGTGACGAACGCGCTGATGATCGTGACGATCGGGAGCTGCTCGGGCGCGCGGTCGGCGGGCGCGCCGCTCGCCTCGGCGAACATCGCCAGGTCCTTCTCGCGCGTGTGGGTGAGCATGAACTCGCGGAACGGCACGATGCCGCGCTCGTAGGCCTCGGTCTGCGAGATGCGGCCGTCGAAGTACGGCTGCAGCGCCTCCTGCTGCGTGCGCTGGAGCGTCGGGTTCATGATCACCGCGGTGAGCAGGATCGCGATGGCGGCGAGCAGCTGCGAGGGCGGCGTGGTCTGCGTGCCGAGCGCCGAGCGCAGGAAGTGCAGCACGATGAGGATGCGGGTGAAGCTCGTCATGAGCAGCACGATCGCGGGCAGGAGCGTGAGGAAGCCCATGAACACGACGAGTCCGACCGTGCCGGTCATCTGGAGCGAACCCGGCCCCTGCCCGATGCTAATGGCCATCTTGGGCGGGTTCGGCACCCCGAGCGCGGGCCCGGGGACGGCGGGCGCGACCGGGGCGGCCGCGACCGTCGCACGGGCGCGCGTGGGCGCAGGCGCGCCCGACTGCGCCCGCGCGGGCGCGGAGACGGCCAGCAGGGCCGCAAGCACCCAGACGCCGATCCCGGCGCTGCGCGCGATCGCCGCCCACGACAGGCCCGGACGGGTGGGCGTCGCGGTCGTCGTCGCGGTCGTCGTCGCGGGAGTGGCCTCGGTCACAAGCACGCGCTCGCGCTCACCCTCGGTGAGCTCGGTGAGCAGGCGCGAACCGCTCTCGGCGAGCGAGACGACGAGCACGCGGTCCACCACCTGCACGAGCGCGATGGCCTGCTTGGGGCCCGTCTCGACGCGCTGCAGGACGCGCAGCGGGACGCGGCTCACGCCGCCCGTGCGCACCTTCTGCAGCAGACGCAGCGCCAGCATCATGACGCCGAGCGTCACGGCCAGGGCCGCGAGGAGCTGGAGACCCGCGCTCACGCGGCCTCCGTGGCGCCACCGGCGAGCAGTCGCGTGACGCGCACGCCGAAGCGGTCGTCCACCACCACGATCTCGCCCTGCGCGAAGCGGCGATCGGAGACGTAGAGGTCCACGGGCTCGCCGACCGCTCGGTCGAGCATCACGACCGAGCCCGGGGCGAGCTGCAACACGTCCTGCACGGTCATCTGGGCGCGGCCGATCTCGATGACGACCGGCATGCGGACGTCGAGCAGCGCGTCGAATCCGGCCACGGCCTTGAGGTCACCGCGCTGCGGCTCCTGCATGTCACGGACGTTCACTGGGCTCTCCCTTCGGGGTCGCGAGCGGGACGCGCCGGGGTCGGCGTCGTCACGGTCTCGGTGATCTGCAGGGCCAGACGGCCCTGCATGCGGCCAACGGTGCCCCGCCAGCGGACGAGGCCGTTCACGAGCACCTCGACGGGCGTGCCCACGGCGTGCGGGGTCGGCAGCGTGTCGCCGACCGCGAGTTCGGCGAGCGCACCGGCGCGCACCCGCAGGAGCGGCATGCGGGCCACGATGCGCACGTGCGCGTGCTGCAGTTCGCGCGCGGCGAGCGGGCTCGGCGCGGCGACCGGCACCGCCGGCGTCTCGGGCTCCACGAACAGCGGGGCGAGCGACTCGAACGGCAGCCCGAGCGTCCAACGCGTCTCGAGACCGGTGGCGCGCACGTCGAGGCGCACCACGACGAACACCTCGTCGCGCCCGCGGAACGGCACGGTGCCGGGCTCGACGCGGCAGTCGCCGACGGCGTCGGCCACGGTCGGGAGCCGGAACGCCTCGCGGAGCACCGCGGGCAGCGCGGCCGCGAAGCCCGCGACCACGCGCTGCTCGAGCGCGGTGAGCACGCGCACGTCGGCGGTCGCGTCCCCCGCGCCCCCGAACGAACGATCCACCACCGCGAGCGAGAACGGCACGCCGATCTCGAGCACCGCGGGAGCACCCCCGACCGTGAGCGGCCACGCCACGCACGGGTCGGGCAGGCTGTTCGCGAGATCGCCGGCGCGCACGGTCTCGACCCCGGCGGGCACGACCTCGAACGCCTTGCGCAGGCGCGAACCGAGCAGCGCCGACAACGCGGGCGCGAGACGCTCGAGCGCGGCATCCACCACCCCACGCTGCTCGCGCGACAGGCGCGGCGGCGCGAGGAAGTCGTAAGGACGGACCTCGGGGGCCGCGGGCGTGACGCCGAACAGCGCGTCCACGTCCTTCTGCTGCAGCCAGGTCCGCATGCCCACCGCCTCGGCGCTCACTGGAGCACGAACTGCGGCAGGAAAACGTCGAACGGCTCATGCTCGCCGACGATCGGCGTGATGGCGCGACGGATGGCGGTGCGGACGCTGTCCCGTCCCCCCGGGCCGGTGATGACGACCATGGGCTGGGTCTCGAGCGCGCCGATGATCGCGTCGCGCAACTGCGCGTCCTGAGCGCGCAGGCCGGACTCGACCTTGCCGTCGGTGACCTGGATGGCGACCGTCATCATGAGGAAGCGGCGGCCCTGCGAGCCGGCCGGGTTCACGATGAGGTTCTCGATGCGGTGCACCGAGCCCGCCTCGCCGTGCCCACCCGAACCACCGTGACCGCCCTTCTCGGCCTTGGCGCCGTGACCACCCTTCTCGGCAGCGGCCGACTCGCCGTGCCCGGACGCGTCGGCCGAGGCGGGATGCGCGGCGGCACCGCGCGAGCCGACGACGCGGGGCGCGATCACGAACAGGCCGAGCACGGTGCCGATCACGAGGGCGCCGACGGCGGCGCCGATCAGCGGGATGGGGAGACCGGGCTTGGCCGCGCCCGCGGGCGCGGCAGCGGGGGCCTTCTCTTCCTTGTGGTCGCTCATGGGTTCCTCTCAGGCGGTGGATGGG